>JBGSQR010000348.1:0-3495 GCA_041737975.1 Geobacterales bacterium
AAACTGGCCGAGCAGATTGCACTGGAATACGGTGCACCACTCTGCTATATCGCCACCGCCCAGGCACTGGACGGTGAAATGAATGATCGGATATTCAAACACCAGCAGCGTCGCGGTGAAGCCTGGCGAACCACAGAAGAACCGCTGCACCTTACCCAGGCCCTGGAAAACTGTGATAACAGCTGTAAAGCAATATTGGTTGACTGCATCACGCTCTGGCTGACCAACCTGATCTTCAAGTACGAAAATCAGGGCAACGCAATTGAAGAGCTGGTCATGGAAGATGTCCGTCACCTGGCATCCATCCTAAGCAATATGACCATCCCGGTAATAATGGTATCAAATGAAGTCGGTCTGGGCATTGTGCCTGAGCACAAGCTGGGGCGCATTTTCCGGGATATTTCCGGGCAGGCCAATCAGATGCTGGCAGCAGCGGCGGATAATGTATATACGGTGATAAGCGGAATACCTTTAAAACTTAAATAGGGACTGGGAACAGGGGACTAGTAAAGGCTTTTTTATTTTACCAGTTCCTAGTCCCGCGTCCCCAAAAGGGGGAATATATGAACATCATAGAATCCACAATTGCTCGCATAAATCCGGTTGATGCGGATGCGCTGAAAACAGCACAGGACCGCCTGGACAACAAAACCAAACCACCAGGATCACTTGGACGCCTGGAAGAATTTGCCCGCCGCCTGGTGGCCATCAGCGGCGACAAGAACCCGGACACATCAAAAAAAGTCATTTTCACCTTTGCCGGTGATCATGGCGTTACGGAAGAAGGTGTTTCACTTTATCCTTGCGAAGTTACCACCCAGATGGTTTACAACTTCCTCAACGGCGGCGCAGGCGTTAATGTACTAGCCCGTCATGCCGGCGCTGAAGTACGGGTAGTAGATATCGGAGTTTACAGCGACTTTGAAGAAGCTCCGGGCCTGATCATAAAAAAAGTGGCCAAAGGGACCAAAAATCTTGCCAATGGGCCAGCCATGACACGCGAAGAAGCAATTGCGGCCATGCAGGTCGGCATAGAGCTGGCCGACCAGAGCAAAGCCGAAGGGATTGCCCTGATCGGCACCGGTGAAATGGGCATCGGCAACACAACACCATCCTCCGCCATCATTGCAGCCATCTCCGGCAGGACAGTCAAGGAAGTTACCCATCGCGGCACCGGTATTAATGATGAAGCCATGATCAAAAAGATCAATGCCATAGAGCGGGGATTGGCAATCAACAAGCCGGACCCTAAAGACCCGCTGGATGTGCTGGCCAAGGTCGGTGGCCTGGAGATTGCCGGCATTGCAGGCCTGGTACTGGGCTGCGCTGCAAACCGTATCCCTGTGGTCATTGACGGTTTCATCTCAACCGCCGGAGCCTTGATCGCCTCGGAACTACACCCAAATGTCAGGGACTACATCTTTGCCGCCCACAAGTCAGTTGAGGTCGGCCATACATTCATGCTGGAACGCATAGGTGCAGAGCCGATCCTGGACATGAACTTCCGTCTCGGCGAGGGCACAGGCGCAGCGCTGGCCATGACTCTGATCGATGCCGGTGTAAAGATATTGAAGGAAATGGCCACCTTTGAAGAAGCAGGAGTAACTAGTTAATAGCGATTAGCGTTTAGGGGTTAGCCGTTAACTAATCGCTATACGCTAAACGCTTTTACTAAAAGTTAAACTATGCGCCTATATCTGATTGCCATACAGTTCCTGACCATCATCCCCCTCCCCTTTCAAATCCGCTGGGAGAAGGATGATCTTGCGCGTTCAATGTCGCTGTTTCCGCTGGCCGGTTTGACCATCGGCGCCATACTGGCCGGACTGAACTGGATGATTGCACCTTACCTGGCCCGGCCGTTGGCTGATGCCCTGCTGATTACTGCCCTTGCTATCATCACCGGCGCCCTGCATCTGGATGGACTGGCAGATGTGTGTGACGGCATTGCCGCCCGTGGCAGCCGTGAACGCTTCATGGAGATCATGAAGGACTCGCGGGTCGGTGCGGTTGGTGTTGTGGGAGTGGTTTTGGGGCTGCTGTTGAAGTGGCAGGCCATGATTGCTGTTCCAATAGAAATCAAATGGCAGGCGCTTTTATTATTTCCGGTCATTACCCGTTTCTGCCAGGTGCAGTCGATTGTCTTTGGCCGCAACGCCAGACAGGACGGACTTGGTTCCGTACTGGTCAGCGGAGCGGGCAAAACCCAGTTTGTGGTCGCCGCTGTTCTGACGCTTGCAGCCAGCTGGTTTCTGCTGGGTATCAATGGCCTTATAGTGCTTGCGGCAGCCATGATTTCCACAGCCCTGATCCAGGCCTGGTTCACAGCCAAAATCGGCGGAATCACCGGCGATGTTATCGGCTGCACCAGCGAACTGAATGAAATACTGATTCTGATACTGCTCTCGGCCATGCCGCAGTTACATCTATGAATCGACGCAATCTGGACTTGGACAATTACCCGTCCGTTCTACTGGAATCCTTTTCAAAAACGGATTTCGGACGCTCTTTCTCTTTTGAAGAACCTGAAGCATTCATTGTCGCCCACTCTCTGCCTGAGGTACTGCCCGCCCTGGCCAGCATAGAGCAGGCGGTTGCAGCCGGCAGGCATGCCGCCGGTTTTATCGGCTACGAGGCGGCCAGCGCACTCAATCCGGAACTGCCGGTTATGCAACAGTCTGACCTGCCGCTGCTCTGGTTCGGCATCTTTTCCAGGCGTAGTGACGTCACGACTGAACGTAACGATGAAAACAGTGACTGCTGGATCAGCGAGCCGCGGCTTGATGTCAGTCGCCACGGATACTGCCGGTCAATCAACAGCATCAGGGATGCCATTGCCAGTGGTGAAACATATCAGGTCAACTACACGGTCAGGCAGAAATTTTCCCTGACCGGCGATCTATTTGCCCTATACCGCAGAATCTGCAACAACCAGCAGGCCCCTTTCTGCGCCTGGATCAACACCGGCAGCCACAAAATCCTCTCCGCATCGCCGGAACTGTTCTTTGCCCTGCAGGGCGACCGACTGACCATGAGACCCATGAAGGGAACCGCCGCCCGCAGGCCGTCGCTGTCAGAAGATCGGTTACAGAAGGGATTGCTGCGACAAAGTGCCAAGGATCGGGCCGAGAACCTGATGATAGTCGATCTGGTGCGCAACGACCTTTCAACCATTGCGGTTAACGGAACAGTAGAAGTACCCAGCCTGTTTGAGATAGAAACCTATCCGACCGTGCACCAGATGACCTCCACGGTAACTGCCAGCATCGCTCCGGAGACGAGTATAACGGACATTTTTCGTGCACTGTTCCCCTGCGGCTCCATCACCGGTGCACCGAAACGGCGCACCATGGAGATCATCCGAGACTTGGAAACATCGCCACGCGGTGTCTACTGCGGCGCCATCGGCTATATTTCGCCAGGCCGCGAAGCACTTTTCAGCGTAGCCATCAGAACGGCGGTGATTGACAGCGATAACAGAGGTGAAGTCGGCGT
>JBGSQR010000395.1:0-1516 GCA_041737975.1 Geobacterales bacterium
GTCGTAAGAATTGTACCGGAGAGTGACATAATAGAAATGATAGCCAAAGAGGAAGGAATGTCCTGCGGCAGCTTCCTGGTGTCAGGCCACGAAATCACACTGCTTGACCCGGCCAGACTGGCTGCCAGGGCAACTGAAACAATCAACGACTGATACATGTTTCAACCTGATCAATAAAATTTCCAGTTACTGAATTGCCCCGTTTTTCTTCAACAGTTCTGCTATCGACTCAGCCAGCCGCCCATATCCGGCAGCATTTGGATGTATGTAATCAGACTTGAGTGATGCCTTGCCCAATATTTTACCCAGCGACTTCAACTCGATCGGGGCTGCCGCTTCTTTGGCGATTTCACCATAAAAAGGCGGTGGCGTCAGTGACAGCCCCAAAGCCGGCACTGCAATCATAACAACTTCCGCACCACTTTCCCTGGCTAGTTTAATCATTTTACGCAGGTTTTCTGCAGTCTGACGCTGGTCCATCTGCCGCAGCAGATCATTACCACCATGGCAAAGAATCACCAGGGCCGGTTTTTCCTTCTCAATTACCCCGGCAAAGCGCTCCAGGCCTTCTGCAGTTATCTCGCCCGGCACTCCTGAATTTACAACCCGCCGACCGATCAACTTCTCCAGCTTTGCCGGATAACTCTGTTCTGCAGCCGCTCCGGTGCCGTATGTCAGGCTGTCGCCGAATGCTAGAATAACTCCGCCTGGAGGGACAGGGGCCAACTTGGGCCCGGAGGAACAGGAAATTATCTGCATCAGTGCGAATCCTATCAGGAAAATATAAAACTTGATTTTTAACACCCGTTTCATATCAGAATCCTAGTCGTATATTTGGTTATATTGCATCAATATCAGCAAACCGCATATTAACAAGCTTGTCAAGCTCTCCAAATGGGAATGGGCAGCATCGCCAGATGCCGCCCATTCCCATTTGCATAATTCTATTCCAATTTTGGAATACTATTTAGTACCGATAATGATCAGTCTTGTATGGTCCTGACTTTGGAACCCCGATGTATGCAGCCTGCTCATCAGTCAGCTCGCTCAGTTGGGCATTCAAGGTTTTGAGCTGCAGACGGGCGACCTTCTCATCCAGATGCTTTGGTAGTACATAAACACCTACCGGATACTTACCCGGATTGCAGAACAGCTCGATCTGGGCAATGGTCTGGTTGGCAAATGAAGATGACATGACATAGCTTGGGTGCCCTGTTCCGCAACCGAGGTTAACCAGACGCCCTTTGGCCAGCAGGATGATCCGTTTTTTGTCCGGGAAGATAACATGATCTACCTGAGGTTTGATCTCTTCCCACTGATATTTCTCCAGAGCTGCAACTTCGATTTCATTGTCAAAATGGCCGATATTGCAGACAATGGCCTGATCTTTCATTTTAGCCATATGATCATGGGTAATAACATGGTAATTGCCGGTACAGGTTACAAAAATATCGGCCTTGTCAGCTGCGTAATCCATGGTTACTACGCGATAGCCTTCCATAGCTGCCTGCAGTGC
>JBGSQR010000398.1:0-5167 GCA_041737975.1 Geobacterales bacterium
CGCCCTATTGAGTTTGGAGCAGATATTGTTATCCACTCTGCAACAAAATTCATAGGTGGTCATGGAACAACAATTGGTGGGATTATAGTTGATGGAGGCAAATTTGATTGGAGAGAAAGTGGTAAGTTCAGATATACGCCAAGAAATGGTTAAAATCAACTATTGAGGTCAACAAAAATTATTGGACAAAACCACCGGTGCGAACCTCTGAGAGCACCCCGTTACGGAATATAAGTGTATGCAGAAGTGTTGACCCCTTATTGTAAGTCCACTCCTGCACTTCGATATAAATGATTCTTTTTCCTATCTTGTTATCCCCCCTACTGACATCAATTTCCATCGGTTCATCACGTCTGAATGAAGCAGCAGGTGGATCACACTTTACTGCTACAGTAGAGATACTGTCACCACCAGAAACTATATTGCCGTTAGGGCAACGAAAATTGTCTGCAAAAACCTCTGCTGCAGGAAACAGGAAACTCACCATAAAAAAAACCAAAATCCATTTCATAGTATTCTCCTTGACCTATTTTAAACAGCTTGATGCACAAACATGATCAGACATCCCTTGACTCAGGCAACAAAATCCTGAACCTTGTTCCCTCACCTGCAGTGCTGTCAACATCAACAGTCCCGCCGTGGGCATTGACCAGTTCCCGGACAATTGCCAGGCCGATCCCCAAACCGCCATTTTTCCCCTTGTAAAAACGTTCAAAAACATGCGGCAGCTCAGTCTCTGAAATACCCACACCATTATCTGAAACCGCTATCCGGACCATTTTATCGATTGATGCGGCAGCTACTGTCGTGCGCCCCCCAACCAGTATAGCCTTATGGGCATTGGATATCAGGTTGATCATGATCTGGCTCAGTCGATCCGGATCTGCCTGCAGCTTCAAACCCTCCGGACAATCCAGCAACAATATAGCGTTTTTATCCTGGAATAATCGTTCAAAACGACCTACTACGCCCGACAGATGCGATTTGAGATTAATCTCTTCATATCGTAGACTCAAAACAGCAGTTTCCGCCCTGGTCAGATCATCAACCGCATTCAGGATTGCCGTCAACCGGGCAGCCTCGTCATGCATGGATTGCAAACCTTCGCGATTCATTGGCAGAACACCATCGATCATTCCTTCCAGTTCGCCGGAAATTATAGTCAATGGAGTCCGTAATTCATGCGCCGCGCTGGAGACGAGCCGTCGACGCAACTTTTCCTGGGCCTCAAGACTATCGGCCATACGGTTAAAGTTGTTGGCCAGGCTGACCATTTCCAAAGGTCCCTCTTCGGCATTGACCCTTCTGCTCAGGTTGCCAAATGCTATTTCTGATGTGGCATCGGACAGTTCCTTTATGGGTCGAGTCAACCGTCTAGCGGCATAAATACCCAACATCAGAACCGACGCGCCAAGCACAATAACTGTATACAGTAAAAACCTGTTGGATGAACTTATGAAAAAGGCCTCTCTGGCTGGCCGAATAAGTCTGACCTCAAGCCTGCCGATCTCTTCGCCTTTAAAAAAAAGCGGGTAGACAATATATTCAGTGGATTTTACGGAAGGTTCATAGTCGGTAACATCAAGAACGCGAGATTTCATCACTATTGGTAAAGCCTCTACAGTTGACAGGGTATCCTTTAACAGGGTCCCGTTGGCATCAAGCACACGCACTTCCAACCCCATCATCAAGGCCCAGACAATATCGTGTTTGAGCGCATCCGGTGCCCACATACCTTGCGCACCGTAGTTACCCTCAAGAATGGCAACAACGTGCTGAACCCGGTCCTGGGTCACACCATCCATGTACCGGCCAAAATCTTTGATGATAAGGGTGCGCAGCAGAAAGGCCGCAGAAAGAGCCAGGATTGAGACAAGAACAAGCAGGGCCAGAATTCTGGTACGCAGACTACTGCGCATCGCGGTCACCGCAAAACAGGTAGCCTACTCCGTAAACTGTTTTAATAAATTCCGGATGACGACTGTCCAGCTCTATTTTCTGGCGGAGATTTTTTATGTGGGCATCAATGCTGCGCTCATAACCTTCAAATTGATATCCAAGCGCTTTAGTGACCAGTTCGTCACGGCTGTAGGTCCGTCCGACAGCAGAAGCCATAGTAAAAAGCAGTTTAAATTCGGTGGGGGTAACATTGGCGGTCTGGCCACTCATGATTACTTCGTGGCGGCGATTATTGAGAACAAGGGCACCCTGATTGAAACTCAGACTGGTCTCTCCGGCACCACCAACGTCATAACGTTTAAGTACGGCTTTCAAACGGTAAACCAGCTCACGCGGACTGGCAGGTTTTACGACATAATCATCAGCACCAAGGGCAAATCCGGTAATGCGTTCCTCTTCCGATGATTTGGCCGTCAGCATGATGATCGGCATATCGCCAAGCGCCTTCAGGTCCTGACAAAGCTCTTCTCCACTGATATCCGGCAGACCAAGATCAAGGATAACAGCCAGCGGCAGTTCTTTCTCGGCATATGACATCGCCTCACGTCCGCTGCTGGCGTGTAAAACTCGAAAATCTGCCCCTTCCAGATAGGCCCTGACAATTCTGGCAATTTTAAGGTCGTCTTCAACTATCAGAACAGATCGCTGCACATTTTCCCCGCTTCAGACTACAGGATGGAACGGATTCTTCCGCTTCTTTTATGAATAATAACCTTATCCATCAGCTTGCCGTTCTTATCAAGGATATCAGCTTTAAAAAACCATGTTCTTTCAACAACACGATCCACAACGATATTCTCTTTGATCGATTCTTTTATCCGCTTTACAGCGTCCTCAACATTCAGTACCGGTTTACAGGCACCATAGTTATCGGTCCGGTCACCGGAATAACAGGGAGGTCCGCCTTTGACACGTCCACTACCATGCCTGCCATAACCGGGCCCAGGCTCTCCATCACGACCAGGACTACGGCCATGATAAGAAGGTACCTCACCGGGAGATAGCGGTTCTTCTGCAGCAAAAGCAACCGACTGAACAGCAATCAACAAAATTATTATCAGAAAATTAATCATATCAAAGGTACCGGATAATTTAGATCATCAAAAAAATAACCGGGGCTACCTTATGGCAACCCCGGCGATTATCCACCAACCGCCTATTTAGGTGCAGGTGTTGCTGCTGGTGCTGTCGGATCTGCCATCATCGGACAATCCATCATTGAGCCACCCATTCCATTTTTCATCATATGGTGACCTTTTTGTCCTTTATGCCCTTTTGGTCCTACCGGCAAACCGGCTTTTACTCTTGCATCATGAATCTTTGTGCCCAACTCGGCAATTTCACCTTTCAGCTTGGTCATGACTGCCTGATCAGGTGTCTCCTTGACATACTCTTTCTGCATTTCAAACTGCTTGTTCATCAGTTCCTGACGAAGAGACATGGTATCGCTCAGAAACTTTTTATGAGCGGCTGAATCCGGTGCGCTCATACCTTTTGTAGCACCGCATCCGCAACCCATTCCAGGTCCGCCACCCATATGACCTGCTGCCATTGCCGAACCTGCTGCCAATACTACAACTGTTAATGCTGCAAGAATTTTTCTCATGATTTTATTCTCCTTGTTAGTGATCTACATGATTTCACCATAACTCACAATCTGGAAGGTGACATGAAGATATTGTGAACTATTGTGAAGATTGCATTAAAAAGAGATTTTTTCAGCCACCTTCCTCATCTGTACACCATGAACCAGAGAGGCACCTCCGCGAATTGCGGTTACCACGTGCAATGCCTCGGTCATCTCCTCCAGATTGGAACCCTTTTCCAGACATCCTTTTGTATAGGCATCAATACAGTAGGGACACTGTACGGCATGGGCAACAGCCAGGGCGATCAGGTTTTTTTCCCGTTCAGTCAATGCACCATCGGTAAAAACAGCTCCATAGTAATCAAAAAACTTTTTTGAAAGGCCGGGCGCATCATTGCCGATATCCCCGAATTTTGCCAGATCGGCAGGGTCGTAATAAGTTTCCATCTTAAATTTTTCTCCCTTTATATTTGGAATACAGGGCCGGAATCAGCGCAAACAGCCCTAACAGTGCGAACGAACCAAGCACCTGCGGTGAAACGATGCCTTTAAGATCCGTAATTGTTGCCAAACTGGCTCCGGCATTTACAATCACGAAACCACCTGGAATTATACCAATAACAGTGCCAAGTATGAAAGTACGCAGCGGCAGACGTGTCATTGCGGCGGCCAGGTTTGTCAAAAAGAAGGGGAACAGCGGCACCAGCCTGAGAAACAGCAGATAACTGAGACCACGCTCATCCAGCTCACGATTGACGCCTTCCAGCCTGGCTCCGAACTTTTTCTGAAGAAAGTCCCGCAGCAGATAACGGGCAACCAGAAATGCCAGGGCAGCCCCAATCGTGGCGGCAATATTGGCGTAGACCGTCCCCATTACTGATCCGAAAATCGCCCCGGAGGCCATGGACATAATAGTCGCACCAGGCAGTGAAAAAGCGGTCTGAATAATGTAGATTGTCATAAAACCGGCAACAGTTGCCAACTTGTTTGCTTGATAAAGATCCAGTAGCGACTGACGATTGTTCTTCAGTGACTCAAGCGTCAAATAACTTTTCAGATCAAAGTAAAAGAAAAGAGAGATGGCTGCCACTCCAATTAAAAGCAAAACAGCTTTTTTATAGTTCATGTTTCAACCCCTCTGCCATTTCAGCCAGGCAGCCAGTATTTTTTTTACAAATGGCGTAAGTCGGGTGCGGTTATAGGCATCGGCCAGTTTTTTGATGGCTTCAGCCTGGGTTGGATAAGGGTGAATGGTTTTTGCTATGGCCCCAAGTCCAAGACCGTTTGTGATTGCCAGCGTCAATTCACTGATCATCTCTCCGGCATGTCGGGCAACGATGGTGGCACCTACAATCTTGTCTGTTCCCTTGACCAGATGCACCCTGGCAAATCCTGCGGTTTCACCATCCAGCAGAGCGCGGTCCACATCTGACAGCGGCACCGTCAATGTTGTGATTGCAATCCCCTGCTTTGCTGCGTCGCCTTCATACATGCCCACATGGGCAATTTCCGGATCGGTGTACGTACACCAGGGAACAGTCAGTGCTGACGACTTCTGTTTGCCCATAAACAGGGCATTTGTGATCAGGATGCGGGCCTGGGCATCGGCGGTGTGGGTAA
>JBGSQR010000399.1:0-1797 GCA_041737975.1 Geobacterales bacterium
ACTGTTTCATTTGAGTAAATGTTTTATGGATTTGCAAAAACTGGCAGAATTTGCTTGTTCATTAATAACAAAATCTATAAATGAAACAAAAACAATATTCACAAAAGTAATTTGCTGAGCTTTAATTAAACAAACCAGAGGCCCACCAAGGTTATCACAAAGTTCCTGTCGACTAGACAACAAAATTTCTACTGATTCAAAAGCGAGGTACTTTGCCGACCTGATCACTTCAGGTCCCGGAAAGCCCGTATTCGGAGTTTCATACTCTAGATGCGGGTTTTTTTGTTCAAGGTTTCTGAAGTTGCATCTTCCAAAACGAGGAGTTTTGAGAGGGTATTAAATGAAAACGACGATAACGGCGGCATGTGTTTGGTTGCTGGTTCTAATAGCCCTGCCGGTCTTTGCCGCGAGCCCTTACAGCAGCAATGTCACACGGGCCGTACAGTGGCTCACCTTGACCCAAAAAGGTGACGGCAGCTGGGGAAATAAAGATAATCTCAAGCTTCCCTATACAGCAGAAGCTATCATGGCGTTACGAGCACTTAATCAACTCACTTCCTCTTACTACTGGGGTATCACCTGGCTGGAGAACCATGCTGCTCCGACCGTTGACTATAAAGCGCGGCGCATTCTTGCGCTTGATCCCCATAAAGACAACCTTAATGGGGAGAAAACAGCCATTCAGGATGCCCAGTCCCTTGCGCAGCCGGGAAACAGTGGCTGGGGCCTCTCCCAGGCCTATCAAGGTTCTCCTCTGGACAGCGCTTTGGCCATCATGGCCTTTTCCCAGCTGGGAGTGACCACCAATGTGACTGCAGCGGTCAACTACCTCAAGTCTGTTCAGCTAACAGGAACTGACAAAGGTTGGCCCGCAGCCTATGAATCCACCAGCGATCCTCTTACAACAGCCTATGTGGTAAAGGCTTTGATCGGAAAGGCCTCGGTAGAAACCAACATTTCAAACGGTGTGGCATCATTGAGCGCCAATGTTGGGATCTCTTCGCCGCCATACCTCCAGGCTCTGGCAGCTCTCGCCTACCTGAAGGCAGGCTATTCGGACAATGCAACTCCTCTGCTGAACAAACTTGCAGCCGTCCAGTCCACTGACGGAAGCTGGTCCCAGGATGTCTATACCACCGCCACTGTTCTTCGGGCTATGGCTGCTTCCATGGGAAGCGACCTTACCTCCCAGTCCACCGCTGTGTTGCTCCCTGATGTGAATCTCAGGGGCGCGGTTAACAAAGCCCTTGGGAAAAACAGCATGGATTCCCTGACCAGAGGAGACATGGCCAATCTGACAACTGTCAATGCCGCAGGAAAAGGGATCAGCAATCTCACCGGTCTTGAGTGGGCAGTGAATCTTACCTCCGCCGACCTTCGCAACAACCAGATTGTCTCCACTGCCCCACTTGCCAATTTGCCCCTCACACAGATCCTGCTCGACGGAAATCCGGTGTATACCTCATCGGAAACGGCTCTCCCGGCAGTTACCCCGCAGAGCGTGACGGCATATGACAAGTGGTTCAACATCAGCCCCCCGGCGGGATACATACTATCCATGGCAGTTTCTCCATCAGCACCTGGAGTGGTATATGCCGGAACTTTTAATGGCGGCATTTATAGAACTACTGATGGCGGATCCTCATGGGGCGAAATAGACAACGGGAACCCAAAACTGTCCACAGTATATTCACTTACCGTTTCTCCGGATGATGCCGGTACCCTGTATGCAGGGAGCGATGATGTGTACAAAACCACAGACGCCGGATCAGGCTGGCATGCACTGAACATTGGCGC
>JBGSQR010000405.1:0-3935 GCA_041737975.1 Geobacterales bacterium
GACGCAGAGATCGCGGAAAAGTGGGCGATCTAGTGCCTGAAATGCCTCATGCCTGTGAACACCATGGCCAACCCCTGCTCATCCGCCGCTGCAATAACCTCGGCATCACGCATACTGCCGCCCGGCTGAATAACTGCGGTGATCCCAACCGCTGCGGCATTGTCAATGCCGTCGCGAAACGGGAAGAATGCATCGGATGCCATGACAGCACCCTGCACAACCAGACCGGCCTGTTCCGCCTTAATGGCAGCGATTCTGGCCGAGTTGACGCGGCTCATCTGCCCTGCCCCGACTCCGATGGTCATGCCGTCCTTGCAATAGACAATGGCGTTGGACTTGACAAACTTGGCCACCCGCCAGGCAAACTGCAGATCTATCATTTCCTGTGCGGTCGGCTGACGCTTGGAAACCACCTTCAGCTCATCAATCAGCTCCTGGTCGGCACCTTGTACCAGCAATCCACCAGTTACCCGTTTCATATCCAGACGCGCTGCAGACTTTTCAGTCCAGACACCGCACTCCAGCAGACGGACGTTTTTCTTGGCTGTAACCACTTCAACAGCGCCCTGAGAAACTGTCGGTGCAATGATAACCTCAACGAACTGCCGATCACAGATGGCTTTGGCGGTTTCTGCATCAAGCTCACGGTTAAAGGCGATAATGCCACCAAAAGCTGATTCCGTATCCGTTGCATAAGCACGGTCGTAGGCTTCCAGAATATTGGCACCGATTGCCACACCACAAGGATTAGCGTGCTTGACAATAACGCAGGCCGGTGCTTCGCTGAACTGCTTGACGCACTCCAGAGCAGCATCCGTATCGGCGATATTGTTATAGGAAAGTTCTTTGCCCTGCAACTGGCGGGCGGTGGAAATGGAGGCCTCGGAAACATTCTTTTCCACATAAAAGGCTGCCGATTGATGGGCATTTTCACCGTAGCGAAGATCCTGGTTTTTCTTAACCTGCAAGGTAAATGTTGCTGGAAACGCATCAACACCTTCGCCCAGTCTTGCGCCAAGGTAGTTGGAGATCGCACCGTCATAGGCAGCAGTGTGCTGATAAACCTTTACCGCCAGTCCGAAGTTGGTCTGGGGAGAGACAGCACCATTGTTGGCCTTCATCTCTGCCAGCACTGCAGCATAATCACTGTTGTCCACCAGCACAGTCACGTCAGGATAATTCTTGGCAGCTGAACGAAGCATGGTCGGTCCACCAATATCAATATTCTCAATGGCGTCTTCCAACAGGCAACCGTCCTTGGCAACGGTTGATTCAAACGGATAAAGGTTGACCACAACCATATCGATATTCTCGATGCCATGTTCCTTCATCTTGGCCACATGGGCCGGGTTACTGCGCATACCCAGCAGGCCCCCGTGAACCTTTGGATGCAGTGTTTTGACTCGGCCATCAAGCATTTCAGGAAATCCGGTAAAATCAGACACGTCCTTAACTGTAAGTCCTGCCTCGCGCAACAGCTTGGCGGTACCACCAGTAGAAAGTATTTCAACACCATAACCGGCCAGTTCCCTGGAAAACTCAATCACACCGGTTTTGTCGGAAACGCTGATAAGCGCCCTGGTAATTGTTGCCATTTTTAATTACTCCTTAAATAAGTATAACTATCTGAAATTGAAATAAAATTTTACCATACAAACAAATTCTTGCTACTAGCTATTAAGAGACTGGCATTCTATGTCGCCCAACACTTGACCATCCAAACCCAAAAACTGCAAAGCATCATCCATGCTCCTGAATACGCTGACCTGCTTTGCACTGGAAGGTTTAAGTCCCTTAAAAGTCGCATACAAACCATCCAGACCAAAACGATCATCGCCGGTTGTCACAATTGCCAAACGGGATGATGACCATCTGGCATCAAACGACGAGGAAAGCTTACCGAAAAGCTGGATCTTGCCCATCATACCGATAACAATATCCTTAGCCGCTGTCAGATCCACCAAACCGTTGAAACCTGCCACATCAGGACGTGCAGCCACCTCACTAAGATAAGCCAGAATATCATCCACCGTCATTGTTTCCAAACCTTTGAGCAACAGAAGTCGCTGTTGCTGGTCTACCCCAAACTCAATTGCCATTTATCTATCACCTGTCCGGAAAATTTATATGCTGCAGGAATTTTTCTTCAAAAACCGGTGTCCCGGAAAGCGGCACTACCTTAAAACGTTCACCAAGATGCTCAACAGACTTAAAGCCGTCTTTTGCTGCAAAAGCACGTTCAACACCGCTTAACGCGCCCTCTGGAACAAAAAGGGATAAATTTACCATAGATTCTTCGAATATTCCAACTGTTTTGAGCCATTCCGGCCGAAGAACAGCTCCAAATGAACCGGTCAAAATCACCTGCTGCAAGGCCTGGGCGGATATACCGGAACGTTGGAACAAAACCTCCATACCGGCTCGAATAGCCCCCTTGGCCAACTGTATCTGACGAATATCCCCCTGGGTCAACAGCAACAAATGCTTGGCATCGCGGTAGATTACAAAAGCATTTTCGTTATTATGGCTAATCAAACGTGTTGCCAGGTTTGTGGTGATTTCGCCAGCTTCGCGCAGCCTGCCGCCCGGCTCAAGCAGGCCGCAGCGCAGGAGTTCTGTTACGGTTTCAATTGCCGCAGAACCACAGATGCCAATCGGTGATACATTGGATATCACCGACAGCTTGATCCGTTCATCCTCTATCCGAACCGAGCTAATTGCACCAGGAAGAGCAGCCATGCCGCAGGAAAGATTGCCACCTTCGAAAGCCGGCCCGGCCGCAGCGGATGTAGCCCAGATGGTTTCACCATCCAGCAGCGCCATTTCGCCATTGGTACCCATGTCTAATAACAGGGACTGTGGACTGGGGACTTGGAACTGGGAAGATTCAAAGGCTTTTACCAGTCCCTGATCCCTAGTCCCTAGTACCCCGTAAAGAAACGCCACCGTATCCCCACCCACAAACCCGCCCGGCATGGGAAATATGTAAACCTCCGCATCGCCGGGCCAGTCAAGCTCTATCGCCTTGATCATTTTGCCGGTCGTAAACAGTGGACGATAGGGAGGAAATGCCAGCGTCTTGACCGGCAGACCCAACAAAAGATGCTGCATGGCCGGGTTACCGGCAATGGCGACCTGTTTTACATCATTCCAGTCAATACCGGTTATGCGGCACAATTCCTGAGCAAGCTTAAACAGTTCAGAGCGAATCATGCCGGACATTTCTCGCAACACACCTTCAGAGTGCATAGCCGCATCCAGCCGCGACACCACATCAGAACCGAACTTGCGCTGCGGATTCATACAGCCGGTCATGGCCAAACGTTTACCGGTTACTGTATCAACCAGTGACGCCGCCAGGGTTGTGGTGCCAAGATCAATGGCAAGTGAGTACATAGCTTCAAAGGACCTCGATATAATTTGATGAAAATTGCATCACCTCACCAATTTTACGATTAAACAGGCCACGACCGTCTGCCATCGCCATAAAGCGTTCCGCATCTTCAGACGTAAAAGACATCAGGAATCCACCGGAGGTTTGTGGATCAAATAGCGGGAACAGTTTTTCATCCTGCCCGTCCAAACCGACCAGAAATTGGGAGTAATGATCTCGATTACGGTAGGCCCCGGCTGGCACCATGCCGTCTGCCACCAGTTCCACGACACCATGCATCAGTGGTATGGAAGCAAGATCAAGCCGGATTGTCACACTTGCACCGCGCGCCATCTCACTGGCATGGCCGATCAGCCCGAACCCGGTTACATCGGTTGCGGCACTGGCATTGCATTCCAGCATCAATTCTGCGGCGCTGCGATTAAGAGTTGTCATCCAGCGGATGGCTTCGGCAGTGGATTCATCAGATGACATTTCACCTTTAATCGCCGTGGAAATGATTCCGGTTCCCAGCGGTTTGGTCAGAATCAGCACATCACCA
>JBGSQR010000029.1:0-4297 GCA_041737975.1 Geobacterales bacterium
AGGTGTGGCCATGGTTGTCTTTGACGAATTCCACGAACGAAGCCTTCAGGCCGACCTGGGACTGGCACTCTGCCTGGATGTACAACGTCAGGTGCGGAACGATCTGAAGATATTGGTCATGTCGGCCACTCTGGATGTGGAGCCTTTAGCCAGGTTGATGGATAATGCACCTGTAGTAAGTTCTCCCGGGCGTTCTTATGCGGTTCAGGAAATATATCTTGAAGAGCAGGCACACAGCCGTTTGCCTCAACGGATGGCTGCTGCCATACAGCTTGCCTTGAGAGATAATCCAGGCGATATTCTCTGCTTTCTACCTGGAGCAGGCGAGATCAAATCTTGTAGTTTACTTCTTGGAACGACCGGATTTGGTGCAAAAGGCATTGAGGTTTATCAGCTGTATGGAGATCTTCCTTTTGATCAGCAACAGCGGGCAATTCAACCGGGCCCAAAACGCAAGATCGTACTGGCCACCAGTATAGCCGAAACCAGTTTGACTATTGAGGGCGTCCGGGTCGTGATTGATAGCGGCCTGTCACGCAGAATGCGGCATGATCAGGCCAGCGGCATGAATCGCCTGGTTACAGTAAGAGAGTCAAAGGCCTCCGCCGAGCAGCGCAAAGGACGAGCCGGGCGTGTGGCACCGGGTGTCTGCTATCGCCTGTTCAGTCAACACACCCACAGTGCTATGACGGCGCATACACCAGCGGATATTATGGATATTGATCTGTCTCCGCTCTTGCTTGAATTAACCTCCTGGGGTGTCAGCGATCCATATGCATTGACATGGCTTGATCCGCCTCCTGTAGCTGCTTTGTCTGTTGCCCGCAGATTACTGATAGAACTGAGTGTGATGGACGACAAAGGCATCCTGACATCACTCGGTAGAGCCATGGCCGGGCTTCCCTTGCATCCCAGGCTCTCTCGCCTGCTGATTCGTTCACAGGAGCTGAACTTGCCACAGATCGGATTTGACCTGGCAGCACTTCTTTCCGAACGTGATATTGTCCGTCGTGGCGGTCCGGACCATTTAAATAGTGGACGAACCGTTGATGTGGTTTTCAGGCTGGAGCTATTACAGGATTGGCGCTCTAAAGGTCGTTGCGACACTGTTGCTGATATTGGTGCCTTGAAAGCCGTTGACCGCATATCCATAATGTTGGCCCGAATGCAGAAGTTTACCAGTAAACCCAAACCTTATGTGCCAGACTCTATGGTTGTGGCCCGCCTTCTGGCAAGTTCCTATCCTGACAGGATAGCCGGACGGCGTGACGGAACAACTGATCGCTATCTGCTGGCCAATGGCCGTGGTGCAAGGCTTGTTACGCAAGGAGCAATCTGCACCAGTCCGATTTTGATAGCCATAACTGTCGACGGAGGTGAGCAAGGTGAGGGTGTGATTCATCTATCGGCTGAGATAGCAGAGGAAATTATCAGCGAAGAACTTGCCGGTCAGATTGTAAAGCAGGACGTTATTATCTGGGATCAGCGGGAGGGGAGAGTTGTTGGGCAGAGGGAAGAACGCCTGGGTGCACTGCAGTTGTCTGCCAGGACATTTGTACCGGCACCGGAACAAATGTTACCGTTTGTAATACAGGCTATTGCGGATTCCTCCCTGAGCCTGCTTGCACGCGATGATGCTTTTTTACAGCTGCAAGCTCGAGTCATGCTGCTGCGTGAAGCCTATCCGGATGCCGGATGGCCGGACCATTCTGATAATGCCCTTACAGATACGCTAGGTGATTGGCTGGCACCGTTTATTGGAGGAGTAACAAACTCACGCCAGCTTTCAGCAATTAATATTTCAACAGCACTTTTCAAACAACTGGACTATCGCCAACGACAAGCGCTGGATGAGCTGGCACCAACTCATCTGGCCGTGCCGAGCGGATCAAGAATCAGGCTCGATTACTGCGAGGGTGAACTGCCGGTTTTGGCGGTCAAACTGCAGGAATTGTTCGGCCTGGCCGAGACTCCTTCCGTTGCTGGCGGCAGGGTACCGGTACTGCTGCACTTACTCTCTCCGGCCGGTCGCCCACTGCAGGTGACGAGAGACTTGAAAGGATTCTGGAATGGTTCCTATCATCAGGTAAGGAAGGAGATGAAAGGGAGATATCCGAAACACCCCTGGCCGGATGATCCCTGGACGGCATTGCCAACTCGGCGGGTCAAGCCTAACCCTAAAAAATAGGATAAGTGCGTTAACGAAGTTATTTTCTGCCAAAAAAGCAGAAAATAACTTCTAACTTACTAAAGGGACTTAGTTTTTGCTGAAAAAGATGCTATTATATGGAACTATCAATTTTTAAGGAGAATATTTAGTGGGAAACAAGGATATTTGTAAAACAGCAATTGATACACATCTAACTATTGAAGAATTCAGTATTCTTCCTTTTGAAGCCAAACGTATCTATCTGAATGGATTACTCCCCAGCGAAAGACTGGAGATGATTCTGGAGGATCATGATGACAAGAAGCTGACCTGGGCCATGCAGCCTCAGGAGGTCTATTGGCTGTTCAAGGAGGTTGGCGGGGAAGACGCCATGGAATTGCTGACTTTGACCAATCCGGTTCAATTTCTTTTTATTCTGGATATGGAGCTTTGGCGAGGCTGGTCTTTCATGGAGGATAAAGCTGTTGAATACCTTGGGTACCTTATAAAAGGCGGCGAAGAGCATTTTCTGCAATTACTCCCGCACCTGGATTTCAATCTGCTTTCACTGCTTTTATGCAGGGAGATAACTGTTGCCGGAGGTATTGGTGACCTGAATACTGACGAGGAGCGGCTGACAGACTGGGACCATACTTTTGATGATGTTTTTCTTATTAAATTTAAAAACCCCAAACACACTCAGGTGATAAGCTCCTTTCTTGAGTTGATTTGCCGTTTTGATAATCAACTGTATACGGCGCTGATGGAAAGCGTCAGCGGTGATATCGATATTGAAATGGAAGAAGAGAGCTATCGTTTGAAGTCCGGCCGCCTGGCAGACCTGGGTTTTCCGCCTCGCGATGAAGCACTTGAAATCTACGCCCGTATCAACCCGGACACTTTTATACCGGGCAGAAATAAATCACTTTTGCAGGCAAATGGTTCAACCACTCTTCCCGTGACTTTTTTAACCGGCAAAACTTTTCTGGAGAGAGTTATCCCATTAGTGGATTCCGAATGTTTCCGCATGGAGCTGAATTATCTCGTAAACACAGCATTGGTGGCGGATCAGGCTCATTTGGCTAATACTGAATACATGCGGGCTGTGGTGGAGAGGGTTTACGGGTACCTTAATATTGCCCTGGAGCACCTGTGTCATGGTGATGAAGCAAAAGGTGCTGAAATACTAGGTGGAGAGTACCTGAAAAAACTTTTTCAGCTTGGATTCAGTATTGTGCTTAGTCTGAAATTCAGGGCTGAAAAACTGGCTGATTCCGTTTATGCTAACGAGAAAGCCCTTGCCGGATTAATGACAGCCAGACCACTTTTCTATCGTGGTCTTGACAGTGACGGCATTGATGGGTACAGGGAGTTCAGATCAATTTCTGATGTGGAAAGTATGGCTGCTTTTCTTAAAGAGATGGAAAAAATGCAGTAGAACTGCAAATCATATTTCTGGAAAAAATAATGCCGTGAAAACCTCTTAACAGGTCTTCACGGCATTTACTTTACTAAGTTGTTTTTATCCGGAATGTCCACTCAGAAACATTTTTATCTACAATAAATTCTATGCCTCTGTCAGAGTTCGCTGCCAAATGCCTTAATATTGTGAATACCGTTTCTACTTCTTCAGGTTTTCCAATTTCAGTCGCCACTTGATCTGCTGTCATGGCGTTACTACTGTTTTTTAAGGCTGTAACAACATCCATTTGCAGGGCAATCACTGCTGTGGCAGCTTTTTTACCAGCTTCAACACCAGGTTGATGGTAGGCATTGATATTGATCAGGCTGGCATAAAGACCAACCGCACGTTCGAACAAGGCAATTAATACACCGATAGTGGCAGCATCAATTCGGTCTACCGTAATGGTCATTGATTCACGCCCGTTATCATATAGCGCTTTTCTGGTTCCCTGAAGAAATCCGAACAGGAAATCGCCACTGGTAATGCCTTCCTCGACCTGCATTGAGGTACCTTCCCGATCCTGCAAAACCTCAATAAATGTCACAAAGAAATTAGCTACACCTTCTCGCAACTGCTGTACATAGGCGTGCTGATCGGTTGACCCCTTGTTGCCGTAGACAGAAAGACCCTGACAAACTACCTTGCCGTCCAGGTCCAGTTCCTTGCCCAGCGATTCCATCAGC
>JBGSQR010000430.1:0-2592 GCA_041737975.1 Geobacterales bacterium
GACGCTGGAACAGGGCCTGGAAGAACTATTGCACACACCACTGTTGAACAATAAGTCCTTTGAAGGACTGGCAGACACCGGGGCGATTATCAATCAGATTGAAACCTTAAAAACGGATTCCGGCTTTTATTTCCACACACTGGAACAGCTGCTGACCGAATGGAATTCACCACCACTTGAAATGGTTGACAAACTGCGCCTGCAACGTCGCATGCTGACTGATGTCAGCTCGGTTGTAGCCCGATCCGGAAGCCAGCCATGGGCAATTGAGCTTGAACAGCAGGCTACTGAATGGATTCAAAACAGCGACCGTTATTTTATGTGGATGGAAATCCTTGCTGAAAAAAGCCTGCAGCAACTCACAGATCTGGGACCGGAGACTTTAATCGCCATATCCAGGGACCTTCATTCGGCTCCATCCCTGTTTGAATTGGCCCATGACCAAATCAAGTCGATTCATATTCTTAAAAAAATACGTAAAACAGCTCCACAGAACTGCGCGCATCTTTTCCCCTGGCTTGACCGGGTTCTGGAAGCATTTGCAAAATCCCAGTGGCTGGCCGGCGAAACATTGGCGACCGCCGAGCAGTTGATTATGGATATCCGTGAGCTGTCTACCGACATGAACATGCGTTTTCTGTATGATCAGAAACGCAAGCTGTTCACCATCGGCTATAACGTTTCAATTGACCGCCTGGATGCTTCCAGTTATGACCTGTTGGCCAGCGAAGCCAGGCTGGGCAGTTTTGTTGCCATTGCCCGGGGCGATGTGCCGCTGGAACACTGGTTTTCATTCGGCCGTCCTTACGGTGCTGTCGGTAGTCAGCGGGTACTTCTCAGTTGGACCGGTACCATGTTCGAATATCTGATGCCGCTTCTTCTGCAGAATTCCTACGGCAGTTCACTTCTGGACAAGGCGGCTCATGAAGCCGTAGCCATACAGATCGCCTATGGCAAGTTAAGAAATGTACCCTGGGGTATTTCCGAGTCGGCCTTTGCCGATCTGGATCAGAACAAGACCTATCAATACAAGGCTTTTGGTGTGCCAATGCTTGGCTTGAAACGTGGAATGGAAGAGCAGCTTGTTATCGCTCCCTATGCCACCCTGCTGGCTTTAAATCTGGCGCCTGAGGAAACGGTCGCCAATCTGAAACAACTATCAGGGTTGGGGATGTTGGGCGATTTCGGGTATTACGAAGCAATAGATTTCAGTCGGCAACTTCAACGTAAAGGCAAACGCGGAGTGATTGTGGAGGCCTATATGGCCCATCACCAGGGCATGAGCTTTCTGTCATTGACCAATTACCTGCATGGTAATCCTTTCCCACGTCGTTTTCACAGTGATCCGAGGGTACGCGCCTTTGAAGCCCTGCTGCAGGAGCGCATACCAACCCTGCCGCCGCTGCACCTGATTTCAACCAGACAGAGTGAACCAACTGCACCCGGGGGAGAGGTTGTTGTACCGTCAGGGATCAACTTTATCACTCCGCATACCACAACGCCCAGAAGCCTGCTGCTCAGCAACGGCAATTACGGCCTGATGATCACCAATAGCGGCGGCGGCTACAGCCAATGGGGCAGCCATGAGCTGACACGCTGGAGATCCGACCAGACCTGTGACAGTCAGGGTTCATTCTGCTATATCCATGAGCCTGACGATGGGCAGTTATGGTCCACGACCTATCATCCGGTTGCAGGGAATGCAAAAGATTACTCCGTGGAATTCACCCTTGATCGTGCTGTTTTCCGGCGTAACGACAATGGAATCCAGACTGAGACCGAGGTTGTTGTCTCACCGGAAGATGATGTGGAAATCCGCCGGATTACTCTGATCAATCGTTCAAACCGGATCAGGCATCTGAACATCACCAGCTACATTGAGCTTTCCATGTCGCCCCACAATGCGGACCGGCAGCACCCGGCCTTCAACAAAATGTTCATACAGACTGAAGCGCTGGAGGAACAGCAGGTACTGCTGGCCTTCCGCAGACCTCGCAACGACGATGAAGCACAAATGTATGTAGCACATAGCATGCCGCTTCATCATGCAGGAAATGACGGCAAGCAACAAAAAGAATGGCAATTTGAAACCGACCGGAAAGTGTTCATCGGCCGGGGCCGGACCATGACCAATCCGACTGCAGCAACAGTTAAACTCAGTAACAGCCAGGGATTTGTCCTTGATCCGATTCTGAGTCTGCGTCGCAGTTTAATGCT
Source organism: Geobacterales bacterium (assembly GCA_041737975.1). Lineage (GTDB taxonomy): Bacteria > Desulfobacterota > Desulfuromonadia > Geobacterales > Pseudopelobacteraceae > JBGSQR01. The sequence continues at coordinate 2,218 of JBGSQR010000430.1, forward strand.
TCAACCGGGCCAACGCATCCAGGTATCCATGATCCTTGCAGCAGCGACAACCCGGGAACATGCTTTACAGCTAATGGATAAATTCAACGACCCGCATGCAATTGATCGTGCCATGGATTTTGCCTGGGGAGCAGCCCAGCAGCAGTTACAGGTACAACACATACAACCGGATGAAGCACATCGATTCCAGCGACTGGCAAGTCATCTGCTCTTCCCGAATCAATTATTACGGGCACCCTCGGAACGACTGGAAGAAAACCGAAAAGGCCAGTCAGGGCTATGGCCTTACGCCATTTCCGGCGATCTGCCACTGGCCGTGGTAACCATTGGCGAGGTCCGTGATTTAAGCCTGATACGCCAGATGCTTCAGGCACA
>JBGSQR010000438.1:0-4420 GCA_041737975.1 Geobacterales bacterium
TTTCTGATTCTGGAGCTGGGCCGCCCGCTACAGGCGTGGCGTGTCTTTATGAACCCCAAGGCGATACTGACGGCAGGTGCCTGGGTCATGTCGATTGCCATAGTAACAGGACTGATCTATGCCTCTTTCGATGTTAACGCGAAGCTGCTCGGCATGGAAAGATTCTTCTGGCAGGATTGGCATGTGGTGCGCAAACTGCTGGCGATTGTAAACATTCTGACCGGCCTGGTGGTCGCCACCTATCCGGGTGTTCTGTTGGGACGGCATAAAGGGCGGCCATTCTGGGTTGGACCGGGTGTGATTACACTGTTCCTGCTTTCTTCGGTTGTCACCGGCGTTGCCGCGCACTTCCTGAGTAGCCTGCTGGTTGCTCCGCCAAATCTGACAGATGTTGTAGTGAAGCTGCCTGCCCTGGTAGGAGGTCTGCTGTTCTTTCAGCTGGTAATTTGGGCCGGCTATCTTTGGGTTAAGCAGAGCGGTGCTACCGAGGCGGAATCTGCCAGTGCCATGCGATGGATCAATGGTGATCTTTCCGCCCGATTCATTTTCGGTTTCCTCTTAGTCGGCACCCTGCTGCCGCTGATCATGGTGCTGACCTCCTCGGCGCAATTGCAGGGGATCGGTGCCCTGCTGGTTCTGCTGGGGGGGGTGATCATGCGCATGCTGGTTGTCAAGGGTGGCGAAGACCGCACCATGCTGCCCGGTGAGAAGAAGTACCGTTCCCGCCTGCCGCTTGGCGAAGAGGCATTTCTCAAGGCATGGAACAGTAAGTAAAAATAGACAGTAAAATGAAGCAGTTTTTATCGCGCAAGTTGCAGGGCATTAGCTTCTGTGGCTTGCGCTTTTCGACAAAATAGTTCCGGTGTACTCCCACTTTTTTATATGACAATCAGTTATTGGAGATTCAGATATGCAGTTATCATTGTCAATAAAAGAAACGGTGCTGGACAATACACAAAGCGTCTGCCCGGTTTGCCTGGAGGTGATTGACGCCAGGATTGTTACTGAAGGCAGAGCTGTTCATATGAAAAAAGAGTGCCCGGAGCATGGGGCATTCCAGACCTACGTCTGGCCGGATGTTGACCATTATAACTGGATGAGATCTTTCAGGTTGCCGTTAGTAAAGCCTGAAAAAACGGTTCCGTCGTTAAAAGGGTGTCCGCAGGATTGCGGGCCTTGCACTTCACATCTGCGCCGTCCGACCCTGGTTGAGCTGGAACTTACCGAACGCTGCAACCTGCGCTGTCCGGTTTGCTTCATGGCGGCGGAAGAGCTGCAGGCTGTTGCCAAAACAGGGCCAAGTCTGGCTTGTCTTGGGGAAATTTTCAGATCGGTCATGACTAAAACCGGTCCTGATACCAGTATTCAGTTGACCGGTGGTGAGCCGACCACCCGCAGAGACCTGTTTGATATAATCCGCCTGGGGCGCGAGATCGGTTTCAACGCCATTGAACTAAATACAAACGGTGTCGTGCTGGCCCAAAATCCCGACTATGCCGAAAAACTGGCTGAAGCAGGCGTCAGCGGGGTTTATCTGCAGTTTGACGGCTTGACCTCCGACGTTTACGTAAAAATCAGGGGCGAAGATCTGCTGGCCAAAAAGTTACAGGCTATTGATAATTGCCGTCTGGCCGGCATCCAGGTTGTTCTGGCCATGACAATCATTCGCGGCATCAATGAACAGCAGATCGGTGACGTATTGGAGTTCGCCCTGGAAAACCGGGATGTGATCGCCGGTCTTGCTTATCAGCCGGCTTTCGGGTCGGGGCGCTTTGAAGTCTCACAGGAGGAGCGGTTGACAATGGGCGATGTGGCCTTCATGCTGGCTGGTCAGAGCAACGGCATCATCCAGCCATATGATATCTGGCCGCTCGGCTGTTCACATCCGCTTTGCAGTTCTGCTACACATTTGATTGAAGATGGTAGAGGATTTATACCCTTAACCCGGCTGCTTTCTCCTGAAGAATATGTTAGGCATTTCGATCCGAACAGCCCGCAGGGTTCTGTTTTTGCGGATATTGCTGCGGTAAACTATCCTGAAAAGGGGCCTGGGCTTTCTATCGTGGTCATGAATTACATGGATAGCATGAGCATCGATCTGAAACGACTCAAGGAGTGTAGCATGACAGTGGCCGGTTCGGATGGAGGATTGATTCCATTCTGTTCTTACCAGTTGACGAATATTGACGGCAAGAAAAAAGCCGAACTCATTGCCGGGAAAACAGTATGAGAAAAATTGTAAAAACCAATTGTCGTTTTTGCGGATATCAGTGCGGATTGCTGGCAACTGTAGAGAATGGCAGGGTGCTGGCTGTTGTGCCTGATCCCAATCAGTACCCCGGTGATCCGCAGGTGCAGAATGGCTGCCATCGCTGGAGGTTGGTTACCGAATTCATGGATCACCCGGAACGGATGAACTATCCTCTTAAGAGGGTAGGAGAACGTGGTAGTGGAAAATGGGAGCGAATCAGCTGGGAGCAGGCGCTGGATGAAATTGCCGGAAAATTGGCTGCCCTAAAAGAACAGTTCGGTCCTGAGACCCTGGCAACCTGTATAGGTGGCCCGCATGCGGTCTTCTGGCCGTTGCACCGGTTTATGAATCTGTTTGGCAGCCCCAATAATGTCGGCATCGGTCAGATCTGCTGGAACCCGGGCACATTGGTCAATGCGATTACCTACGGCTGGACGATCGACAATGAGCTGGACCCAGACCTGACCAATTGCGCCATCTGCTGGGGAGTCAATCAGGCCGAGTCCGACAACTCGCTGCTCTGGCGACAGATCCGCCGATTCAGTCGCACCGGAAAACCGCTAATCGTGATTGACCCGCGACGGACAAGGACTGCTGAACTGGCAACCATGTGGTTGCCGGTACGGCCCGGTACCGATGCTGTGCTGGCAATGGGACTGATCCAGGTTATCATATCGGAAAAACTGTACAATCAGGAGTTTGTGTCTGACTGGTGCCATGGTTTTGATCAATTGGCAGAGCATGCAAAAAAGTACACGCCGCAGTATGTTGAACTGATAACCGGGATCAGGGCGGAGGATCTAGTCAAGGCGGCTTTCCTGTATGCCGCCAATACTCCATCGGCCCTGTTTTCCGGGCGTGGCATTGATCAGATCGGCTGCAACAGTGTCACTATCCATCATGCGCTGGCTATTCTGCGGGCCATTACCGGCAATCTGGATGTCAAGGGTGCCTCCTGTCTGACGGAAATGCCGGACTTTATACCGGAACTAGATCTTGAACTGAGTGAACAGTTTCCGGCCAGTGCCCGCGAAAAACAGTTGGGTGGCCTGAAGCTGCAATCCTACGCGAGTTACGAGCGTATTCGCCAGTCGACCATGAAGCATGGCAAGCGTTTACCGATGAGATATCTGACCTCGGCGCAGCCGAATCTGGTCTGGCGGGCGATGCTGAATAGTGGTCCGTATCCGGTCAGGTCAATGATCGTCATGGCCACCAATCCGCTGCTGACCCAGGCCGATTCCAAGCTGATTTACGAAGCCCTGAAGAACCTTGATCTGCTGGTGGTTTTGGAGTTGTTTCAGACCCCCACATCAATGCTGGCCGATTATGTGCTGCCCAGCGCCGGGGCGCTGGAACGCCCACTGTTTGAAACCAAGGCCGGTACGGCCAATCTGATCTACGGCGGCGACAAGGCGGTGGAGCCGTACTACGAGCGCCGTTCGGATTTTGCCTTCTGGCGTGATCTGGGCATCCGTCTGGGACAGGAAGAGTACTGGCCCTGGGAAACTTTTGAGGAAAGTCTGGAAGAAACGATTGCACCGACCGGAGTCAGCTGGGAACTCTTCTGCCAGCATGGTTTATATTGTCTGCCGGAAGAATATCAGAAATATCAGCGGATTGATCCCCTGAGCGGCAGGCCGGAAGGATTTGCAACCATTACCGGCAAGGTGGAGCTTTATAACGAGTTGCTGGCGGAAATCGGTGCTGCCCCTTTGCCTGTACCCAGGTTGCCGGAACTTCCTAAAGAAGGATTTCCACTGCAATTGATAACCGGTGCCAGATACCAGCCCTACTATGCTTCCAGTTTTCGGCAGCTCGCAAAATTGAGGGCAATCCATCCGGAACCTTGGGCGGAGGTAAATCGTGAGACAGCCTTCGAACTTGGTCTGGATGATGGTAGTCCGGTCTGGCTGGAAACTGAGAGGGGCCGGGCCAGATTTATACTGAAGATATCAGACATGTGTAAAAATACTGTCAGCGCGGAGTATGGATGGTGGTATCCGGAAATGCCGGCTTGCGAGCCGGAATTGGGCGGTTTATGGCTTGCAAATGCGAATATACTGACCAATGCCGATTATGAAACCTCTGATCCCCTGATCGGGACTGCAACCTATAATGGTATTCCGTGCCGGGTGCTCCCCCTCCCTTGACGGGACAGTTCCCTCC
>JBGSQR010000447.1:0-5033 GCA_041737975.1 Geobacterales bacterium
AGCTGCAAACAGGGCCAGTTGAACCCATCGCTTGATCTGCTGACGTCCCAGGGTCGAGACGGCATGACGCACGTTCTGTATCTTCATACGTAAGCCGAGTGAAACGGAGTTTACTAGCATCAGTAGTTTGTAGGTCAACCCCGGGCTTTCCTTGAAAGCCTGTTCAATCTTATCGATGCTGGCATCTTCCGAGAGCAGGCGCATCAGCTTGAGCAGGTTGGTGCCGGAATCGTCAAAGCGTTTTTTCTCCATGACAGATGGTTTGGCAAAATAATAGCCCTGGAAATATTCAAAACCCATGTCGCGACAACGCAGGTATTCGTCTCTGGTTTCAACTTTTTCTGCCAGCAGTTTGATCGGGTATTTGCGGAAACGTTCGATCATTTCCGACAGTTTGTCCAGCGGTGATACAAACAGGTCTACCTTTATTATATCCACAATTTCATAGAGTTCCGCGTAAATGGGGTCGTATTCATGGTCATCAAGCGCCAGAATGAAGCCTTCTTCTTTAAGAAACCGGCAGCGTTCGATCAGTTCTGGCGTAACCTGGAGAGTCTCGAGCAGCTCAAGTACAACCCGTTCTTTGGGCAGGATGCTGATGGAGTCGCTCATCAGCAGGTCCAGTTCAAGATTGATAAAACCCAGATGGGGCCCGAGTATGTGGTCAAGTCCGAAGCCTGACAGAGTGTTGATGATTACACTGGCCGAAGCATGGGAAGCGTCGATAACATTAGCAGCATTATAAGAACCGGCGGATCGGAACAGCAGTTCGTAGGCTACCACCTCTTCATTGCGGTTCAGAATCGGCTGTCTTCCGATCAGGTGGCTGTTGTGTGGCATAAAATCTCCCATCTTAAAAATGCTGCCATGGTTTTGGCGTCACAGATTCTTCCGTCAAGAATCATGGTTTTTACTTCTGATGCGGGTACTTGTAACACTTCAATATCTTCGTCCGACTCCGGCTGTGCATCGCCCTGAGTAAGGCCTGTGGCAGCAAACAGGTGAATGATCTCATCAAAAACACCCGGTGAAGAGTAGATCGTCCCCAGCGGAATAAGTTTTGTTGCGCTGATACCGGTTTCTTCCAGTAGTTCTCTGGCCGCGCAATCTATTGGCGGTTCCTGATCGCTGAGTCTGCCGGCCGGGATCTCCAGAATTGATTTTCCAACTGCCGGTCTTAACTGGCGGATCAGGGAAATAGTACCATCATCATGAACCGGCAGCACCGCAGAGCCACCGGGGTGCCGGATAATCTGGTATTTATGAAATCCCAGAGAACCGATCTCAACATCCATCTCTTCAATATTGATCACCAGCCCGTTAAATATGGTCCGGCGATTTTCAATCTTCATTTCTTTAGAGGCCTTTGGGTCACAGTTGTTATTTGGAAAAGTAAGATCTATCAGAATTAACCTTTTAAATATATACCATATAAAGCGATTATTAAAATAGTTTCCGTCCGAAAAGATTTGGTTACCCCTTCCCAGTTGCCGAACAGTATCAAGAAGTGATATATAAGACCGATGATATTGTCTTAAATATGAAAAACTCAAGGCGGCTACACAAGTGAAAATATCATTTTTAAGAAAATTCTGGGTCACATTCTCCTGTTACGTCATAGGGAGTTATGCCTCACTGTTGAACAGGTTTGTTGTCAAAGGTGCGGAAAACATACCTAAAACAGGCGGTGTGCTGTTGGCTTCAAACCATATCTCTGCTTACGAAACCATTTTTCTGCCCTGGGCAATAATTAAAAGCCAGCCGTTCCAGATGGTCTGGGCGCCAGCCAAAGAAGAGCTGTTTGAAAAGCCGTTTACCCGTTTTCTTTACAGCTCCTGGGGCGCTTTTCCTGTTAAGCGTAAGCGGGATATCAAGGCCGCCAGTGTGCTAGAAAACCTGCTCAAAGACCAGAAAGTGATGCTTTTTCCCGAAGGAACCCGACATAAGGATGGAAAACTGGGCAAAGGGAATCGTGGTGTGGGCAAGATTATTTATGAAATTCACCCGACGGTCATTCCAACGGCTTTGATTGGTTTGAATTATTGGAAATTCCCCGGTTTCGGGCAGCAGGCCAAAGTTGTATTCGGTGAGCCGCTGGATTTTTCTGATCTGTTTCAACTGGAAAACTGCAAGGAAAACCAGCAGCTGATATCAGACAGGATCATGGCTGCAATTGCTGACCTGCTGAAAAAAGAGGGGGCCTATGTCGGTCAAGCGTGAAACAGCGACGGGTCCTTCGTCTAACGATACTAAATCCACTCAGGTTGAAATCTTCTGTGATGGTGCCTGTAGCGGCAACCCGGGCCCTGGCGGATACGGAGCCATACTGCGCTGCAACGGTCATGAAAAGGAACTTAGCGGAGGTGAACCCCATACAACTAACAACCGTATGGAAATGACAGCTGCTATAGAAGCCCTGCGGCTTTTGACTCGCCCTTGCAAGATTGTTATTACTACCGATTCTCAGTATCTTGTAAAAGGCATGACTGAATGGATTAAAGGGTGGCAGGCCAAGGGATGGAAGAACAGCAAAAAAGAGCCGGTTCTCAATCGTGATCTATGGGAGAATCTGCTGGAAGTTACTGGTCAGCATTCTATTTCATGGAAATGGGTGCGTGGTCATGACGGTCATGCGGAAAATGAGCGTTGTGATGTTTTGGCGCGTGAAGCAATTATCTCGGTAAAACAATAATCCAACTGCTATTTAAGATATTTAATTATGAAAAGCCCGAACTGCAAGGTTCGGGCTTTTCTGTTTTTAAATCACTTCAGATAATCCCTGCCCCAGGAACACATCAGATTCAAGGTTGGAATGATGGTTTTGCCCTTGTCAGTCAGGGAGTATTCAACCTTGGGCGGTACCTGCGGGTAAACCTCGCGATGCACCAGGCCGTCGGCTTCCAGTTCTCGCAACTGCTGTGTGAGCATTTTTCTGGTAGTGCCTGAATACTGCCGCTGCAGATCGGAAAAACGCATGGTTTGATGCGACAGATGCCAGAGAATCGATGCCTTCCACTTTCCGCCAACTACAGCAAGTGTGACATCTATGCCGCACTTGTACTCCTTGTCCCGGTATACCATCAGATCTGTCTTTTCAGTTTTCTTTTGCATTTATGCTCCCGGCGATTCATAGGTTACAAAAAAGATACTACGTACCAAAATAGTTCGTTATTGACTAAAAAATACATAAGGAAGATTGTAACGCACAGACTTGAAAAAATAAATCTTCAAAATATATATGATCGCTTTTTGAACGAATATGAATATGGTTTAGATGATTCTTGCTTGAAGAATCATTAACTGAAAGTAAAATATATTTTTAGTTGCGGTTCTGCTAACAGTCTACAGAATAACTGGAAAAGGAGATTTACCATGGCAAAAATATTGCGATGCATGTTGGTCATCGGCGCTGTCTTTCTGTTTGGTTTTGCGTCGTTAGCACTGGCTGAAGCACCCAAGGCACAAACCCAGGTGCCGGGTTATTACCGCATGCAGCTGGGCCAATTCGAAATTACTGCACTCTTTGATGGTGCCCTTGAGCTGGACACAAAACTGCTCAAGCACGCCACACCAACCGATCTGCAGCGCCTGCTTTCACGCATGTTTGTTGGCAATCCCAAGATGCAGACAGCGGTGAACGCCTATCTTGTCAATACCGGAACACACCTGGTGTTGGTTGATGCCGGAGCCGCCAAATTGTTTGGACCGTCTCTGGGCTATGTGCTGCAGAATATGAAGGCTGCCGGTTATGAACCGGCACAGGTGGATACGGTCATTATCACGCATCTGCATGGCGACCATATGGGCGGTTTAAATAACGCCGCCGGACAGCCGCTTTTTCCCAAAGCCAAAGTCTGGGTTGCGAAAGCTGATAACGATTTCTGGCTGTCGCAGAAAATTGCCGATAGTGCGCCGGAGCAGGTTAAACCATTTTTTAAAATGGCCCGTGAAACTGCCGCTCCGTATCTGGCCAGCGGTCAGTGGAATACTTTTACGGAAGGCAGTGTGCTGGTGCCAGGAATCAAGGCTGTCAAGGCCAATGGACATACTCCGGGACATACGGCCTATGCCGTTGAATCAGAAGGTCAAAAACTGCTGATCTGGGGTGACCTGGTGCATGCCCACGCCGTCCAGTTTTCAAAACCGGGTGTCTCAATCGAGTTTGATATTGACCAGAAGCAGGCTATTGCAACCAGGCGCAGCATCATGAAGTCCATGGCCGCAAGCAAGTCTCTCGTAGCCGGCATGCACTTGCCGTTTCCAGGGATCGGTCATGTCAGGGCAGAAGGAAAGGGTAGTTACAGTTGGGTGCCGGTAGAGTTCAGTCCAATGCCAAAGACTGCAAATAAATAAAATAAAGTTGCCCGGATAAATGGCATTTTACACAAAGAAAGAACAGGAGGAGAGAGTTATGAAAGTAGTTGCCATTAATGGTAGTCCCAAAAAAGAAGGCAATACCCATCACGCAATCCAGTTGGTTGCTGCAGAACTTCAAAAAGAGGGCATTGAAGTTGAAGAACTTCATGTCGGTAACAAGCTCATTCAGGGGTGCATTGCCTGCGGAATGTGCGGAAAAAACAAGAATGAACAGTGTGCGCTAACCGGTGACGTGGTCAATGAATACCTCCAGATCCTAAAGTCTGCAGATGGCATCATACTGGGAACACCGGTTCATTATGCAGCAATTGGTGGCACCATGAAGTCGTTTCTGGATCGCCTCTTCTATGTGTCAGGTATGAACGGAGGTTTGTTCCGGCATAAGGTCGGTGCATCTGTTATTGCTGTAAGGCGTTCCGGCGGAGTTCCCACATTTAACCAGTTAAACAACTATCTGCACTATGCCGAAATGGTGATTCCTAATTCCAATTACTGGAATGTTATACATGGTGGCAAACCGGGTGATGTTTTACAGGATCTGGAAGGACTGCAGATCATGCGTGTGTTGGGTAAAAACATGGCCTGGCTGATGAAATTGGTGGAGAACGGCAAAGGAAAAGTCGCCCTGCCTGAGGCGGAAGCCAAGACGTACATGA
>JBGSQR010000457.1:0-11040 GCA_041737975.1 Geobacterales bacterium
GGCCCATGGGTCGGTTTTTATGTTCCCTGAAAAAAAACGCCTGATGTTCTTCATGGATTTTGGCAAAGCGCTCCGGTATCAGAATCGGGAGCGGTTTTCCGGTCAGTCCGCCCGAAGGATAGCTGAACATCTGCTCGGCACGGCTGTTGACAAGCAGAATGGTACCTGAGTTGTCAATGACAACCACGCCTTCTGCAAGTGATTCCAGCAGTGAGTAGGCTGTGATGTCGCCCCGGAAGAGTTCGGAGGCTAAGGCTGCTTGCTGCGGATTAATCATGATCTGTCCCGGGGTAATTGGATTTGCTGCCGGTTGATTCCTTTAACAGCAGAAGAGCAGACCGGAATCTGCTCTCCTGCTGTTAATAGCTACTTCAGTGCCTGACTTAAAGAGGTCAGGAAGCGATTGACATGTTCGGGGCGGGCGGTGTGTCCCATCAGGCCGATACGCCAGATTTTGCCTGCCAGAGCACCCAGACCACCGCCGATTTCGATCTGGAACTCAGTGCGCAGACGTTTGCGGACAGCCGCTTCTTCTATGCCTTCCGGTGCTATTACGGCATTCAGCATCGGCAATCTGGATTTCTCCTCCACCAGCATGGCCAGTCCCAATTCTGACAGGCCTTTGACCAGCTGCTGGTGTGCCAGTTGGTGCCGGAGGAATACGTTGTCCGCACCTTCTTCGAAGAAGTTGAATAGCGCCTGATAAAATCCGTAGAGCATATTGATCGGGGCGGTATGGTGATAGGCCCGTGACTGGCCCCAGTAGTTGGCAATCATTGTCAGATCCAGATACCAGTTGGGAACCTTGGTGGCACGCTTCTTTACCGCCTCCATGGCGCGGTCGGAAAAGGAGACCGGTGAGAGGCCCGGCGGGCAGGAGAGACACTTCTGGGTGCCGCTGTAGAGAGCGTCAATGCCCCATTTGTCCATGCAGACCTCGATACCGCCCAGGCTGGTGACCGTATCAACCAGATAGAGGGTATCGCTCCCTTTCAGAAGTTCACCTATTTCGGCAACCGGATTCAGCACGCCTGTGGATGTCTCGGCATGCACTACGGCAACGATTTTATATTTCTGGCCCTGCAGTTTCTGGCGGACAGCTTCAACCTGCACTGCTTCGCCAAAGGGGAATTCCAGCTTGTCAACTTCAGCGCCCAGACGTCCGGCAACATCGATCATGCGCAAGCCGAAAACGCCGTTGGAGAGGATCAGCACGCGGTCGCCCTTTTCAACCAGGTTGACGAAACAGGTTTCCATACCGGCTGATCCGGTACCGGAAATGGGAATCGTGTACTGGTTATGGGTGCCCAGCAGCAGCTGAAGCATGATTTTAGTTTCATCCATCAAGCTGAGGAAGTAGGGGTCCAGGTGGCCGACGGTTTTTTTCGCAAGTGCATTGAGTACGGAGTCTGAAACCAGGGAGGGACCTGGTCCCATGAGCAGAATTTCGGGGGTGTTGTCCAGGATGTTCTTCATTGCCGGTTCTCCTTTGAACGTGGTGTTTATAGAGTGTGCCCGTAACAGCTGAAAAAAAGTCCAGTTATAATTTTTAAGTCGACGCAAATGGAGGGAGAAGTTACAGGCGAGAATAGCACCCAATATGAGGCTCGTCAAATATAATGCAGAAGTATAAATTCTTAATCAGGTATGATAAATTCAGATACAATCATGAAATAAAATGTCGCGAGGAATATATGGAGCTAAAAACTGTTTTATACCGTCTGGCTGTTTCTTTGTGGGTTGGAGGAGCGGCGTTGTTCACATTTCTGCTGACACCGGCGCTGTTCAAGTCCTACAGCCGGGATATGGCCGGAGGGATTGTGGGAGTACTGTTTCCGGGTTATTTTCGTTGGGGGCTGGCCTGCGGAACTGTGGCGCTGATCTGTCTGGCTTTTTCCAGGGGGCGTTCTTCCATTGCACCGGCGATTATCATTTCCGTGATGCTGATCATTACGGCTCTGCAGGCATTCGTTATTGAACCACGGGCGGTTGAGCTGAAAAAATCCATAATATCATTTGAGACTACACCACCGGATAATCCTCACCGGGCAGAATTCCGCAAACTCCACGGCATCTCGGCAGCCTGCAATCTGGCAGTGATTGGAGGCGGGATTGCTCTTGTAGTTCTTTTCAGTTGTGCAGCTCGGTCATCAGGGTTTTTAGACCCGAACGGGTAAATTCCAGTTCGTGTTGCAGCTTTCTGATAGTGCTGATAGCCCTTCGATTTTCGGTAACGGAATGATGCAGCAGTTCGATCAATGCCTTTTCAAACTCTTTATGCATTTCAGGTGTCATTTCATTGACTTGATGGCAGTTGCGGTCAAGTTCCTGAAGTTTAATAATGCAGTCCTCAAGCATTTCTAACCCTCCGTAAGTACAAGATTATAGCTGTTTATAAGGCGGAGCTGTTGATTCAGGTTCGTAATAATCTGCTATTAAATGCATATTTTATACCTTTGACGGCTTGAAACGGTTTGGTGGGAAATATTTGAGATAATCAAGGGGTTTATCGTTTAGCTTGGAAATGACGGCTGGTTTGAAAGTCAGTAAACTGACTCAAAGGTGGATTTTGTGAGGCAGGGAAACAAACAAGGGTTTTCCGCATGATGGAAAACCCTTGTTTGTTTTGATAACAATCACTTCTATTTTTTTCAGCTGCGTCGGGCTTTTCTTACCGGATCAACACCTACGGTTGCCCACCCGGTTGACCTCTCAAATCTGGATATTTTTTCCGATTCGATCAGGTCGTCCAACATTTCATCGGTTACGTAGTCATAACGATTGTCGTTATATAAAACTCGAATGATTTTCTTGGCCTTAACCAGGTGCTTGTAATCTTCATTGCGAGTAGTTTTTCTCACTTCATCAAAACCGACGACCACCCAACCAGACGAACGTTTGAATCTGATAAGATTGCTCTGTTTTATAAGAAGACGCTGTAGCGCCTGTTCATTTACATAATCATATGTATTGTCCGCAAAATGCACTTGTACCATCATGTCAGGCACCCCCTTTCTTTATTTCATTTAATCCCTATATAATTTTTATGTCAATTGAAAACTGATGTCTAAATTGTTACAATAAAAAGAGAAAGTAGGAAAAATGGTTTTTAAAGAGGTTCAATATGAAATTAATTACTATGGTTTTATTGATTTTGACGCTTGTGGTTTCAGAAGGCAACTGCGCTGTTGAAAACTGGTATAAGGGCGATGACCGCTGTCCGGCACCTGTAAATGACGGGACTTTTTCCGCCCCTTATGATGCCAAGGATCATCCCCACGACTACCCGACTTTTCAGGGTGCTGACAAACCGGGCTGGTCATGTTCGTATCAAAGGGCTGATGGGGTTATGGTCCAGTTTGGCGACAGCAGAACGCCCCAGCAGCAGTGGATGGCTATCTGGGGCGGGGCGAACATCGACAATTAATCCGGGCGTTGACGACAGTTACTTCTTTTGGTTGCGGACCGGCTTGGCATTACGAGCGGCACCGGACGGTCCGCCGCCCTTGAAGACCTTTTTCGGTACATTTCTGACAACAATCAGGCGGTCTCCCAGCATGGTGCCGTTCAGGAAATCAATCGCCTCTTTGGCCTCTTCGTCGCAGGACATTCTGACGTATCCACAGCCCCGGTATTTGCCTGTATCGGAATTAATCACGATATGAACTGACTCGACCGTACCGACTATGGAGAACAGTTTTTTTAATTCGTCTTCAGTGACAGAGTCGGCAATCTGGCCGACATAAACTTCCACGCCCATAATATTTCCTTATCAAGTAATTTCCGCTTGAATTAATGCTTCTTGGTCCTGCTGCCACGGCGTCCGGTCTTGGGGGCGGGCCGTTCCGGCACAACTTTTCCTCTTCGTACCGGTTTACCCATTTCAGGGGCCCTCTCAGATTTTTCCTGTATGCTTTTGGCTTTGTATGGTTTTTGGGTCTGTTTGTTGTCCCTGGGCTTGGCTATGCGTTTTGCCGCCTGATGCGGGAAAGCCTCAAGCGTCTGGCGCGGAATCGGGTACTGGAGCAGTTTCTCTATGGCCTGCAGCATGGGCAGTTCCTGGGGAGATACTAGTGACAGGGCGATTCCGTTTTCCCCGGCGCGGCCGGTACGGCCGATGCGGTGGACATAATCTTCCGGGACCTGCGGCAGGTCGTAATTTATTACATGGGGCAGAAGTGCAATATCTAGCCCGCGAGCAGCCACATCGGTTGCCACCAGTACGCTGAATACCCCCTGCTTGAATTCTGCCAGGGTCCGTGTGCGGATCGACTGACTCTTGTTGCTATGGATGGCTGCGGCCTTGATGCCGTCATAGAGCAGCTCTTCGGTCAGCTTGTCAGCGCCGTAGCGGGTTTTGGCAAAAACCAGTACCTGGTTCCAGCCACCGGTGCGGATCAGAAAAGAGAGCATTTCCCGCTTGCGGCTCCGCTCCACCTGATAAACGGTCTGGGCCACTGCATCAGCAGCAATATTGCTTCGAGCAACCTCAATCCGGCGCGGTCGGTTGAGCAGTTCGTCGGCCAGCTGTTTGATGCTCTGGGAATAGGTTGCGGAAAAGAGCAGGGTCTGACGCTTGGCAGGGAGATATTCGGCCACTTTATGAATGTCGTCAATAAAGCCGAGGTCTAGCATGCGGTCTGCCTCATCCAGCACCAGGAACTGGATTCGGGACAGGTTAATGGTGCCGCGCTCAGCGTGATCCAGCAGCCGTCCCGGTGTTGCCACCACGATATCTACACCGCGGTGCAGGCGTTCGATCTGTGCCTGGATGGTTACTCCGCCATAGATCATTGTGGAGCGCAGCGAAAGGCGCCGGGCGTAATTGTTCATCTGTTCACTGACCTGGGCCGCCAGTTCTCTTGTGGGAACCAGGACCAGCGCTCGTGGGATTCTCCGCTTTTCCCGGGGCGTGACTTTACTTAGCATCTGCACGATCGGCAGAGCAAATGCGGCGGTTTTTCCTGTGCCGGTCTGGGCACCGGCCAGCAGATCGCCACCTTCAAAAATTACCGGGATCGCCTGGGTCTGGATCGGGGTCGGTGTTGTATAGCCCTGTGAGGCAATAGCACTCAGCAGTTCGGCGCGCAGGCCGAGATTTTCAAAAGACATGTTAGAACTCCTTGTATGAATAAGCCTTGGTCACAATATAGTTTACCGCGAAAAATAAAAACCACAGGAGTTTCCCCTGTGGTTCCAATGTATTCCACTTATAACACGGCAGGCCGTTCAACGACAATGTCTTTATTTTCTGCAAATCCGGCAGTGAATTTGCAAAGAGCTTGTATGGAGTGACCGGGGAGGCAAAATGGAAACAGTTGACAGGGATACGGCCAAGAAGCTGTTTGAACAATATCGTGTCAAGCGTGACGGCATCAGAAACAAGCATGAAATGGCCTCAATCTGCCTGATTTGTGGGTCAGTTCATATCCTTCCCAAGTCTGATGATGTCCACAAACTATTCTGTCGCGACTGCGGTTTTGCCTTCTACCGCTATGCCTGCGGCAGTTGCGACAAAACCATCGACGGTCGGGATCCGCAAAATCCGGCCTGCCATGTCTGCGGCTTGCGAATTTGTACCTGCGGGGCCTGTGGCTGTTCTACAGGGTGTGATCATCAATAGAAAGGCGGGTATTATATGAGATTAGCGGAGACAGGCAGCACGGTTACCGTCAGTTATGTGGGTACGGTAGAAAACGGAAAAATCTTTCACAGCACGGACGAACATGGTCCGCTGGTTTTCACCATCGGCAGTGATCAGGTTTTTCCGGCTCTTGAGCGTGGTGTGATCGGCATGCGACCCAATGAGGTCAAAAATATCGTTCTTACGGCCGAAGAGGCCTATGGCCCACGTCTTAAGGAGAATGTCATTCAGGTCGCCCGGCAGATTTTTCCTGCCGAAAAAGAGATCGTTGTTGGTCAAAAATTAAGCATTGGCTTTAATGGCGGGTCAGCCAGGGTAATGGTTGTTATGGAAGTCAATGATGCGGATGTAACTCTGGACGGAAATCATCCTCTGGCCGGATGTGAGCTGACTTTTGCGTTGCGTCTGGACAGTATTGATTAAATGGAGAAGGTGAATTCATGCAACAGGAAAACAGGGTAGATCGCTACGTATCATTTACTGGAATAGACGCGGACGGGAATTCGCGTCAGCTGATAAAGCTGCTTTTAAAACATATTGATGACCCGCAGAAAAACAACCGTTTCTGGGATCTGTTCAGGGAAAAGCTGGCCAGAGTTGGTCTGCCGGAGGAAAACAGCGGTCGACTGCTGGACGAATTGTATCTGATTCACGCCAATATCAACAACATCAGGGAACTGTTCGAAGAGTATGATGATCAACCGGCGTTGGAACTACTGGAGAAGATAGAGGTTGAAAGTTGCTGACAACGAGTTTTAACCCATAATATGGGCATCAATCATTGATTCTAGTCGTTGACAATACAGCTTACCGTATTTCTACCGCTGTTTTTTGCTGAATACAGCGCATTATCGGCTGACTTTACTAATTCCAAATCACAGTTTTTATTCAAATTGGGCACTATAGCGCTGACACCGGCACTAATTGTAACAAATCCGGTTTCGTTACCGGAATGGGCAATTCCTAGTGAAAAAATGGCCAAACGTATTTTTTCTGCAACTTTTAATGCGCCTGCAAGTTGAGTATCTGGAAGCAGCAGGACTATTTCCTCGCCGCCATATCGGGCTGCCAGATCATTTGGGCGCTTTATGTTTTCCCTGACAACCCTGCTGATTGTTTTAAGGCATTCATCGCCTGCGGGGTGACCATAGATGTCGTTAAAACGTTTAAAATGGTCTACATCGATCATCACTAATGCCAATGGCTTTGAGTTTCGTATGGCCTGTTTGTAGCTCTTTACATATGTTTCATCAAACTGGCGACGATTGGCCAGGCCGGTTAAGCCATCCTCTAATGCAAGTTTTTCCAGCCTTTTATTCAATATCTCCAGGGCCTCTTGTGTAAGCAGCAACTGTGCTTCTGATTGCTCACGGAACTGAATCAGCCGGATAAGTCGAAAGCCCATCCATCCCAGTACTGTTGAAATAAAAATAACGATTATTGCCTTTTGGAATGTATCGGTGCGCCACGTTTCAAAAATTTCTTCTGTAGACAATGCTGCAAACACGACGAGTGGATATTTCTCCAGACGGCGGAAGGCATACAAACGTTCGATATTGTCAGCAAGAGAGGTGATAGTGGCGGTACCTGCGGAAGACTTGGGCAGAAATTCACTGAACAGACGGCTTTTTGAAAGGCTTTTGCCGATTAGAGACTCATCAAATGGGCGACGGGCGAGATAAGTGCCGTTTTCCAGTGCCAGAAAAATCACGCCGGTACGGCCAATATCAAAACTGTCATAGAATCTTTGAAAATAAGCCATATCAATCGTAACCAGGGCGACACCGGCAAAACTACCGTTGGGATTGTTGATCCGCCGTGTCATGGTAATGATCCACTGTCCCGTTGACCGGCTGCGTACCGGGATACTTATGTAGAGGCCTCTGTCCGTATTGTTCTTGTGGTAGATGAAATACTCACGATCAGAGTTATTCATATTGGTGGGCATTTGCGGCAGCGAATTGACGACCCAATTACCGTCTGCATCATAAACGAACATTCCATGCAGTTGAGGCAGTTCAGCCACATGTTTCATGAGCAGCGCATGCAGCCGCTCTCTGGAAGCTAGTAATCCATCAAACTCTAGTCTCTCAATCAATCCAATCAATGCGGTGTCAGCACTTTTGATTGTGTCTTCAGCATGCTGTGCCAAGGCGCGTGACAGATTTGTAGTGGTTGTTTCTGCAAGTTTCATTTCATTTACACGGGCTATGTATGCACGCCACCCATCAATCGCAATCAGTGACAGGCATACCAGCACGACA
Organism: Geobacterales bacterium; assembly: GCA_041737975.1. Classification (GTDB taxonomy): domain Bacteria; phylum Desulfobacterota; class Desulfuromonadia; order Geobacterales; family Pseudopelobacteraceae; genus JBGSQR01. The sequence goes on from JBGSQR010000457.1 coordinate 7,909, forward strand.
AAAACTGTTGCCTTGACTATCATCGGCAGTTTTTTCAGTTTTTCCCAGGTGTAGGCTTCAAATGAACGTTTTGGAAAGTTATCCAACGTCATGACCTCGTGAAAAGGATGTTCAAGGATATAAACTTTTGAAGCCGTTGCTTAAAATCAAAAGCCTGAGTCGGCAGATTAACTAATAGTATCCTGCTATCAGCAGTTTGCAAAAAAATAATCTAATAAGTTATTTGCCGGCATCTTCCTTATGCACGTTCAACTCCTTATCCAGCTTTTTCAACATCCAGGTAACATAGGCAACTACAATCAGTGCCGCTGACCAGGTTACTGAAAAAATACCCCACCAGATGCCGATAATTCCCAGACCCATAACAGTGACCAGCAGGTAGAATATTGCCACAGGTGCGGCGATCTGCCGGTAAAGCCCGATCCAGAGGGCAAACATGGGCTGTTTGACACCCTGCATGGCAGAGACGCAGATGTATAGAAGTACGTAGGCCGGAAAGACAAAGGCCTCGATTTTCAGGAAGCGGACACCGACAGCTACAACGGCCGGGTCGCTGGTGAAAAAACTGATTAACTGACTGGTGAAGATCAGGGCCGCCAGGGTGCCGACAGATGCCATGATGAAGCCGTAGCGGAGCGATAAGGCCAGTACCTGGCGGATGCGGTCGGTTCTTTTTGCGCCGAAGTTCTGGGCTGTCAGCGCCAGGGTAGAGATATTCAGTCCCATTACGGGTAATAATGCAATTTGCTCGATACGTGTGGCAATACCGTAGGCGGCAACAGCTTCCTGTCCGTATCTGCCCACAAACCAGGTGATGATGAAGATGCCGAGACTGACGGTCATCATGTTCAGGGTGGCTGGAAATCCCTGTCTGGCCAGTTCACGATAGTGGTGCCAGCTTGGTACCAGTTCGCGTCTCTGGAATGTCGTTCTGGCGCTGAAAACATGCTTGAAAAGGTACAGATTACCCAGGGCATGCACCAGCAGTGTTGCTAGGGCAATTCCTGGTAGGCCAAGTGGCGGTATACCAAAGCCACCGTACATTAGCCAGGGGTCCAGGCCCAAATTGAGGAAAAAACCTGAAATCAGAAAATTGCGGTAGGGGATGGTGTTGCCACGGGAATTGAGGATGGCGCCCATGACGAAGTTGAGCATGAAAAAGATTGAGCCGCAAAAGATAACATTCATGTAGGCGAGGGAAAGATCCAGGTATTCGCCTGCGGCACCCATGAACCGGAAAATGAATGGTGAAAGCAATAGCCCCAGAATGGTTATGAAGATGGTGTTTACAAGGGCAAAGGAAATCGACTGATGAACATATGTTTCGGCTTCCTGATGGTCACTGCGGCCCAGTGCATTGCCGATCAGCGTTGTTGTGCCGGTGGAGATGCCGTTACCAAAGGATAGTATGATAAAAAAGACCGGAAATGACAGTGACATGGCTGCCAGTGCGGTCGTAGAGAGTTTGCCGCCGTACCAGATATCAACCACATTGAACATGGTGTTGAATAGAAATCCTGTTCCGGCGGGAATTGCCAGGCGGCGGATCAGCAGTGGTATGGGTGCGGATGTAAGGTCATTCTGCATCGGTTTTCCGGTATAGAAGGCTGTATTCATGGACTAAAGCACGTGTACGGCAAACTATATCATAAAAGAGTTGAACCTGATACCGGTCCGCTTCCTGTAAAAGTACCAGCAAGCAGGATGCTTTCAAAACCGGGGGGCTTCTGGTAAAATCAAAGTATAAATCAGGAGTAGTTAATGTCTTGTCAGCGCTGATAAGGAGGAAGCAATGAAAAAACTATTTTTGGCCGCAGTAATTGCTTTGATGGTTCTGGCACTGAATGGATGTGGTTCAGAGGTTACGGTTTCAACGCCTACCTATTTTTCCAGTATCCTCAGTGATCCGGTTTATGATGGTGATATTCTTAAGGCTTTCAGTAACGGTTCATATACGGTAACGCAAGGCAATACTCAGAGTGTCTTTGCCGGTATCAATCCTGTTAGTCTAAATGAATACAGGGCTTTTTTGCATTTCCCTCTAAACGGTGTTAATGGTGTGCCGGGAAATGCAATAATTTTATCCGCTACCCTGGATATATTTATAGACAGTATTCAGCCACAACCTCTGGTCGGCACGATTCCGATCAGAATTGACCTGGTAAACTTTCAACCTCCAAATTTGATTGGAAGCGACTTTGAACGTGGAACCCTTTTGCCGTTGGCAACAAAGACTATTTTCCCTCCCATATCACAGTCAGACTTAAATACGCACTTGATTGTGGATGTTACATCGCTGATGCGAGAGGCCCAATTTCTCGGGCTGCCTGACTTTCAGATCAGAATTTTAGCCGAGGGGGCCGGTGTGATCGAGATCAATGACACTACCGGAATAAATAGGTCAACTCTAGCACCACTGCTGGAAGTGGAATATTTCTGATGTTTTATTTGCATATCAGTTCGTCTCAAGGAGATTGTATTGAATAAGCTCCCAATAATTACTACCGAAAGCGGCAGATATTTCCTGACTGACAGAATCCGGGAAGAGGTTGATTTCAGAACAACCCGCCAATCTTTGGGAGAGCGTCCTCCCGTAATTGAAAAACCGGTTGCCAAAGGGGCAAAGGTAATTGTACTGCCGGAACCGGAAGCCTGGGCGATCCCGTCCTGTGACTTGCAAAAGGCCATTATCAGCCGCCAGAGTCACCGTCGGTTCACTCAGGAAGCACTTTCCCTGGAGGAACTGGCATTTCTGCTCTGGGCTACCCAGGGTGTCAGACAGGAACTGCACGAAGCTGCAGTGCTGAGAACAGTTCCGTCTGCTGGATGCCGTCATCCGTTTGAAACTTATCTTGCTATCAACAGGGTGGAAGGTGTGGAGAGCGGTTTATACAGATATCTGCCGCTTGAACACGCCCTTGTGTTTGAAAAGGTTGTCCCGCATTTATCGGCAAGGGTTTCGGCAGCCACACGTGGACAGAGTTTTGCCGGGCAGGCGGCGGTGACTTTTTTCTGGACAGCAGTTCCTTTCCGAACCGAGTGGCGCTATGGGGAAGCTTCTTACAAGGTTATTGCCCTGGATGCGGGTCATGTTTGTCAAAACCTCTACCTGGCCTGTGAAGCCATCGGGGC
>JBGSQR010000467.1:0-8255 GCA_041737975.1 Geobacterales bacterium
CTTGTGAGAAGCGCCACATCCGCAACGTCAGGAAACCTCAACACGAGGAAATGCCGGAATAATTAGAGGCACTTCCGTATTACGACTCAGAAAGTCGTGTTTCAATGTCCATATGACCGTGCAGAACACGGACAATCTCGATCATATCGACGAGAGTTTGGCGGTAAAAGATTACATGACTGCCAGCATTCAATTTCCGATAGCCAATTCGAATATCACTGCAATCCTTCCCTTTTAGCGGGTTGGCAGCCAACTGTTGAAATGAAATATCCAGCATTTGTAGATACAAGTTGCGCTGTTCACGCCCCCAACGGTTTTGTGTGAATCTGGCGATCTCTTTCAAATCTGCCTTTGCCATGTTTGTGAGGGAAAATGAGGGCATCAGTTGAAACTTTCACCGTCAAGTTCTGAGAGTAAGCTCTTTAGCGAATAATCAGCGGTGCCGCTTTCTTCTCCCTCAATGAGCGCACGGCGAAGCAAGGACAGTTTGGTCTCCCGTTCTTCCAAAAGGCGCAGACCGGCACGGATTGTCTCACTTGCTGAACCAAAACGTCCTTGGACAACCTGCTGAGAAATGAAATTTTCGTAGTGTTTGCCAAGGGTAACACTGGTATTTTTTTGCATGAGATGACCTCCATCAATGCCGTTACGATATTACCCTATAATATTTATTGGTATCAGTCAAGAACCAGAATGATGTCCAATCGGGTAGCCGGGGGTTTTTCTCCCCCAGCCCCCACACCACCCGGCATGCGGGTCCGCACCGGGCGGTTCGATAGAATTACCGGGCCGTAGCCGGGTAATGGATCTTCACCCACAGTTCTTTGACAGATAGTAAACCTTGTTCCTTCAGCCTTTGGTTGGTCAAACCGGTGTGGGTGGCAAGTCTTCGGGACATCGCCCACGGACCGCTTCTGTTAAGGCCCGCACGGATAGCAGTGAATTTCTCTGTGCCCAATTTGAGTATCTCCCGAACCTTTGTGCGGCAAAATCGCCACTGTTTCCAGTAGCACTGCCGCACCCGCCTTCTTATCCAGCCGTCTATTTCCGGAATGTCGTGGTAATACTCAGAGACACCGAAGTAACCCATCCAGCCACGGAGATATTCAGCTAGTTTGGTCAACCGGTACTTCATAGAGACAAACCAGCTTCTTCCGGTTAATTCCCTGACCCGGCGGCGGAATTCCTTGTACGCCTTGTCAGACCAGATGATGCGGGTTCCGCTGAAGATGAAACCGAGAAAGTCGATCTTTGAGGTTCTATCGACTGTGCTCTTTGTTTCATTGACCGTGAGCTTGAGTCTGTTCGTCAGGAAGGTTTTCATGCCTTCCATAACCCGATCACCGGCACGCTGGCTTTTGACCAGTATGACGAAGTCATCCGCGTAACGGACGAATTTGTGACCGCGTTTCTCAAGCTCTTTGTCCAGTGTGTCGAGCAGAATGTTGGCTAAAAGCGGCGAGAGCGGCCCGCCCTGGGGAACGCCCAGACGGGTCTTTTCCAGACGCCCGTTTACCTTTACACCGGCTCGCAGATACTTTCCGATCAGGGATAGTACTCGCTTGTCATGGACTTTACTGCTCACAAGGTGCATGAAGCAGGTCGTGATTGACCGTGTCGAAGAATTTGGCAAGGTCGATGTCCACGGCAATCCGGTATCCCTGACGGATGTACTCCCGTACCTGACGAACAGCATCTTTCGCTGACCGGCGGGGCCGGAAACCGAAGCTCGATTCGGAGAATCCAGGATCGAAGATCGGCGTTAACACTTGGGCAATGGACTGTTGGATCAGCCGGTCGAGTACGGTGGGTATCCCCAGTGGACGGGTTCCACCCGTTGGTTTGGGAATTTCTACACGTTTAAGAATGTGAACTGTCGCTACACAACCGCAGCATTTACCTTGTTTCCTGAATCCATGGGTTTCGTCATGTGGTGCTGACTTGCCCGGAAACCCGGCCTTATATGCTGTTTCTGTTCGTCGGCTCATAGCTTTGCGCTCGGGCTTCCTTCAGACCCCTCCTCGCGGAGACGCCCTTGCCGTCGGCTAGTACTTGGTTTACTCTGTCATCACGACAGTGACTGGATTCTAGTACAGGGGACTTGCACCCCATAAGTTCACGCCCATGACGGGCGTACACCAGAAAATGCACCTGACCAAAAGATCGTCAGGTGTTCTTCCAAACCGTTGGACAGATAAATGACGATACCAATAAAATGAAACCATCATGGGTCAATAAACTGAGTATTGGATTTGGAGTAACACGACTGGGGATTTACCTTGTTTCTTTCTAACGTCCTCAACTGACGCTCAGTGGCAGCTCGGGTATATTCCCCTTTGGATTTTGGATTTCCCAATTACGTTCCTATACTGGAAGCTGCCAATGCCGACAGGAGAGGCATTTATTGGCCCAGTCTGGTGGTTCCTCCTGCCGCAACTTCTATGGCGGGCATTTCGTGGACATATTTCTAAGGTATAAAATTATTGCATTGGTCGTTTTAATGATCTATATTTAGGTCGTTTAATAGATCAACTTAAGGAGTCGCAAAATGAGAGCTATCTCAATAAGCAATGACATCGTTCCAATAGCAGAGTTTAAAACCAATATTTCCAAGTGGTTCAAAACGCTTCAGACATCAGGCCACCCACTAATTATTACCCAAAACAGCAAGCCGGCAGGCGTATTGTTGTCAGCTTCGGATTACGATGAGTTGGTATACCGTAAATCGTTTCTTGATTCTGTAGAGAGGGGTATAGCAGACGCTGATAGTGGACGGACCCAAACGACTGATGAGCTGCGATTGGCTTTAAAAACACGAAGAAGTTCGAGTAATCCATGCGCGTAACATGGTCAAGGGAAGCCAGTGAAAATCTGGTTGAGATAGAGGAGTTCATAGCACGGGACAGCCTGGAGCGCGCTGTCCGTTTTGTTGATGCCCTGATTGATCATGCAGAGGCTATTTTGACTGACAACCCTAAAAGTGGAAGGGTTATACCGGAAATAGGCAATCCCGACATGCGAGAACTTATTTACCGTGGATACCGAATTGTGTACCGACTGAAAAAGGATGCCCTGGAGATACTTACCGCTTTCGAAGGGCACCGACTATTAAGACTTAGTAAATCAGACCATTAGGAGATGATTAGAAGAGAGGCTGTTTTTGAAAACATTCAAAACACAGCCTTTTCTTTTATTTACATATACAACACCAACAAAGCGCAGCAGCGGTGAACCCGCTGTGCTCTCAGCCGTTATTACAAAAGCAGAATTCCAAGGAAAGTATAGAAAACAAAATGATCCGTCACCTATTCGTCGCAGCCATATTACTCTTACTCAACAACTCTGCATTTGCCCAAACCAAATCCGCCAAACCATCCGCCTCATGCGGAGCTGTTGTCACCATTGCAACCCACAACACCACCACGACCCGTTACGCCCTTTCCTACCCTGTAAACATGGCAGAAAAGACAGAACCAGTTGTCCTGGTACTGCTGCCGGGTGGCGGAGGTTTTCTTGATCTGGATGATGCGGGATGTGCCCGTTCTCTCAAGGGGAACTATCTGGTGCGTTCAATAGCACTGTTCAATAATGCCGGATTCATAACCGCTCTAGTAGATGCGCCTTCCGATCACCATAGTGAAGATGGTTTGGCAGGTTTTCGACAGTCGTTACAGCATGCCGATGATCTGGGGCGGATAATTGCTGACCTGAGAACACGCACTAAAGCGCCTGTATGGGTACTTGGCACCAGTAGGGGCACCATTTCTGCCGTGAATGCGGTGACAAATCTTTCCGGCAGATCCGCACCGGATGGCGTAATACTAACATCTGCCCTGATGTCAGGCCAGAACAGCGCAAGAAAACCATGGGTAAGCCAGACCGTGTTTGATCTGCCACTGGAAACAATAAAAATACCGCTACTGATTGTGGGACATAAAGAAGACAGCTGCGTTCGCTCACCGGCCGGCCTGATGAATGACATTATCGACAGGACAAAAGGGGTGCGCCAACAGGTTGTTACGGTCACCGGCGGCCCGGCTGCATCCGGCCCTATCAGCGCCGCCGCCTGTGAAGGACGCTCGCCCCACGGCTTTATTGAACAGGAAAAAGAGATTGTGGAAGGCATTGCCCGTTTTATCCGCAACGACAGGTACTGAAAATGTATGCTAACAATGACGTAAATTTGAAACTGGCAGTATTCAACTTTTCAAACCTGTGCTATAACCAACTGAAGACGCCACCTCCGAAACCGTGAATCCCTTACGATCGTAAGGAAAATCCCAATGAAAAAATCCATCAGATGTTTTGCACTGCTCTGCGCACTGTTTTGCCCTGCCTGCGGCGGAGGTGGTGGTGATGCAGCTGCTCCGGCACCGGTCAATCCGAATACCAATCCTCAAACCGGCGCTCAGGCCGGTAATCCTTCCGGCAACTACCCGGTACCGGCAGCAGCGGCAGCCGTGGACTCATCGTCACCTGATCATACTGTAGGTACCGGTACACCTGCCAGTTGCACCGCAGATGCCTTTATTCAGGCGGTGGCTGCAGGGGGCAAGATCAGATTCAACTGCGGCTCCAACCCACTAACCATAACCTTGAATCACCCGGCCAAGGTGTTCAACAACAAGCCGGATGTTGTTATTGATGGCGGTGGCTTGATCACGCTCAGCGGCGGCGGAGCCACGCGCATCCTGTACATGAATACATGTGATCAGAACCAGGTCTGGACAACCAGTCACTGCCAGGATCAGGCACAACCGACCCTGACTGTCCAGAATCTGACCTTTATTGACGGCAACTCCAGTAATGAGTCTACTTATGACGGTGGCGGAGCTATCTGGGTGCGTGGCGGACGCTTCAAGGTGGTCAACAGTCGTTTTTTCAATAATGTGTGTGCCAGCCTGGGTCCGGATGTGGGTGGTGGTGCAATCAGGGTGTTCAGTCAGTATCAGGGACTGCCGGTCTACATCACCAGCAGTACCTTCGGTGGTGCGCCCGGCTACGGCAATGTGGGGGCAAACGGCGGGGCAATCAGCAGTATCGGCGTATCCTGGTCAATCTACAACAGCCTGTTTTCATACAACAGGGCCATCGGCAATGGCGGCAACCCTGCCGATGCCGGTACGCCGGGTGGCGGCAGCGGCGGAGCCGTCTATAACGACGGTAACACCATGACTCTGGCCCTGTATGGGACGTTGATCGAAAGAAATCAGGTCAACGCCTTTGGCTCGGCGATCTTTTTCGTTACCAACGACCATAGCGGCACACTGCACATAGAGAATTCGGTGTTGAGATACAACACGGGTGGTTCCTGGTACGTCAGCGGCAGACCTGGCATTTCAATGCACAGTGATACTATATTTGAAAACATCAACAACACATTCATACAGTAACAATCTGATCTTTATGCTAAATTGTCCTTTCAGTTACACTTCAAGACTGCATCCGGTTTTAGGAGAACTACTCCATGTTTAAACTCAAAGACCCTACCCTGCTAAAACAATCCTGCTACCTCAACGGTCAGTGGCTAAACGCCGACTCCGGTGCTGTTATCAATGTAACCAATCCTGCAACAAATGAAATAATCGGCACGATTCCCAAGATGGGTATTTATGAAACCCGTCTGGCGATTGAGGCGGCCAATACGGCCCTGCCGGTCTGGAGCACCAAAACAGCCAAGGAACGTTCCGTTATTCTGCGGCGCTGGTTCGAACTGATCATGTCCAACCGCGAAGACCTGGCAATCATCATGACAGCGGAACAGGGAAAACCACTGGCAGAATCACAGGGCGAAATCACCTACGCCGCTTCATTTATTGAATGGTTTGCCGAAGAGGGCAAACGGATTTACGGGGAGACCATACCTGGTCACGCTGCAGACAAACGGATTATTGTAATAAAACAACCCATAGGGGTTTGTGCAGCAATTACACCCTGGAATTTTCCGGCTGCCATGATTACCCGCAAGGCCGGACCTGCTCTGGCTGCAGGGTGCACAATGGTTGTAAAACCGGCAACCGCCACACCTTTTTCTGCACTGGCCCTGGCTGAGTTGAGCCAGCGGGCGGGTATTCCTGCCGGGGTATTCAGTGTTCTGACCGGCTCAGCAACAGAGATCGGCAATGAACTGAGCTCTAACCCGATTGTACGCAAGCTGACCTTCACCGGTTCCACACAAATAGGCAAACAACTGATGGCCCAATGTGCTTCTACAGTCAAAAAAGTATCGCTGGAACTTGGCGGTAACGCTCCTTTTATCGTGTTCGAAGATGCCGACCTGGATGCCGCAGTGGAAGGGGCTGTAATTTCAAAATACCGCAACAGCGGACAGACCTGCGTCTGTGCCAACCGGCTGTTTGTCCATACTGACATCTATGACCGCTTTGTAGAAAAACTGATTTTGGCTGTCTCAAAGCTAAAGGTCGGTAACGGTCTGAACGGTGATGTCCAGCAGGGACCATTAATTGATATGGCTGCGATCATAAAAGTTGAGGAGCATATTGGTGATGCGCTGAATAAAGGGGCTAGTGTTGCCTTGGGCGGCAAACGTCACCAGTTGGGCGGCAGTTTTTTTGAACCTACAATTCTGACCGACGTGACTCCTCAGATGCGGGTAGCTCGTGAAGAGACCTTTGGTCCTTTGGCTCCGGTCATCAGATTCTCAACAGACGCTGAGGTAATCAGCATGGCCAATGACACTGATTCCGGTCTGGCATCCTATTTCTACAGCCGGAACATTTCACGGATCTGGAAAGTTGCCGAGGCGCTGGAATACGGTATGGTTGGAATCAATACCGGTCTGATTTCCACCGAATCCGCACCTTTTGGCGGTATCAAGGAGTCAGGCATTGGTCGCGAAGGATCCAAATACGGTATCGAAGAGTATATGGAAGTAAAGTACCTCTGTTTCGGCGGTGTTTAGCATATATTTTAGACTATAAAACAGGAGGCCGGTCCGCATTGTTCATAATGCAGTCCGGCCTCCAAAATTGAAGCTGTCACCTCAACTACCAGTAACTAACCCATTCACCACTGACAACAGACATTCTGTTCTCTGGCCGCCTTGGTTTCATCCAGGCGAGATACCGGCGTAGTCAACGGTGCATCGAACATGGCCTGCGGATTACTTTCTGCGGTCCGGGCCGCTTCAATCATTACCTCGATAAAGGCATCCAGCGTGGCCTTACTCTCGGTCTCAGTCGGCTCGATCATGATGGCATCCTTGACTATCAACGGGAAATAGACAGTGGGCGGATGATAACCCCGGTCGATCAGAAATTTGGCTATATCGATGGCATGCACGCCATGTTCCAGCTGTTTGGAGGCTGAAAAAACGCATTCGTGCATGCAGGTCATGTCATAGGGCAGTTCATAATAGGGTTTCAGCTTTTCTTTAATGTAGTTGGCATTCAGCACCGCCTGCTCCGAGACCTGAATCAACCCTTCGCGCCCCAGCATAATGATGTAGGCGTAAGCCTTTACCATAACGCCGAAATTACCAAAAAAGTTGGCTGTCCGCCCGATGGAGTTTCCTTTGTATTTTTCAAGCCGGAACTGCCCCTCTTCATCCATAACTATCCTCGGTTGAGGCAGGAAAGGTATCAGCTCCTTCTTAACCCCCACCGGCCCGGCACCCGGGCCGCCCCCGCCATGGGGAGTGCCGAAGGTCTTATGCAGGTTGACATGCACAACATCGAAACCGAGTTCACCCGGCTTGACCTTGCCCATGATGGCATTCAGGTTTGCCCCGTCATAATAGACCAAAGCACCATGAGCGTGGGCGATGTCACAGATTTCCCTGACATGCGGATTAAACAGACCGAGCGTATTGGGACAGGTCATCATGACCGCTGCCACATCCTGATTCATGGCCTGTTTAAACAGCTCCATATCCATGTCGCCGTAAGAGGCGGTCGGCACGGTGATAATCTCGTATCCGGCCATGGCTGCCGAGGCCGGGTTGGTGCCATGGGATGAATCCGGCACAACCACATACCTCTTTTTATTACCATTAGCCATGTGATAGGCGGCAATCAGCATGATACCGGTCATCTCACCATGGGCACCGGCCAGCGGCTGGGTCGTCACCTCATCCATACCGGTTATGTCAGCCAGCAGCTGTCCCAGGTCAAACAGCATTCCCAGCGTCCCCTGACAGAACTCATCTCCGCCCGGCAAAAGGGCGGTCATGGGATGAAACGGAGCAAAGAGTGTTGCCGCGTCTTCCAGCACCTTGGCGTTGTACTTCATGGTAC
>JBGSQR010000326.1:0-3192 GCA_041737975.1 Geobacterales bacterium
GGTGACACTCTTCGCATTACAACAATTCCTGACATCACAAGAATTCCCTTAACTTTGCAAAAGACGCGAGTGGCAATGCGAAAAAAAACGACCGGCAGACATAAAGTCAGGCTGGCATCAGCATCCCATGTACACTCCAAATCGTACCAGCATTACAACAAGAAAACCGGTAAACTCCATCGACACAAATCCAGCCGGATTCGCCGGGTGTAAATCCGTGTAAAAGTCATTCCTACCTGAAAATATCAGCCGGCACCAATTCCAATCAGTTTATTCAACTCTGCTGCAGGCCTAACGAGTCTAGTTCTTTCATTAAAAGGTGCACTGGACTTTGTATGATAGCCAATATAAAGTATTGTTGGCACTATTTGGTACAATCAAGATACAGGGTTCGTTGTCTGCTTTACGAAAACCGTTTTTTAGATTGGCTGGTTGTAAAAGCTACTGGGTACTCGGAGGATAAATGACTGACATCACACAAAGCGTTGCAAAACTACCGCATATTCTTGTTGTTGATGACAATCAACTGTTGAGAAGCATTCTGGAAGACAGTTTGAAGCTGGCCGGGTATCCGGTTACAACTGCTGAAAACGGGGAGGATGCTCTCGATCTATATCGAACCAATCTGTATCCGATTGTCATTACTGATTGGGTCATGCCGGGTATGAGTGGTCCTGAATTGTGCAAAGAGATCAGAAGCGCAAAATCATCTTTGAGCTACACGTATATAATTATCCTTACTTCGCAGGAATCCAAGAACGATATAATTGTCGGACTAGAGTCGGGCGCAGACGAGTATCTGATCAAACCGATTCATAAACCCGAGTTGCATGCCCGACTAAAAACAGCCAGGCGGATACTTGAGTTGGAAGCAATTCGTGAACGGCATATGGAGGAAATCAAGGGGCTGTCGTTCGTTGATCCTGTATCAGGGGTTTTCAGTCGACGATATATGGAAGATCGTTTGCCCAAAGAAATTGTTCGCGCTTATCGCTATCAGCGGCCACTTTCAGTTATGATAGCTGGTCTCTGCGATTTTGAGCAGATTCGGTCAAAACATGGACACTACGCTTGTGATCTTGTGCTCAAGGCTGTTGCTGAGTGTTTCGTTGAGGGAATCAGGAAGGATGTAGACTGGGTGGCGCGATATGGAGAGGGTGAGTTCCTGATAGCCCTGCCGGAAACCGGGTCACAAGAGGCGATGATCGTTGCCAGGCGTCTCAGGCTTAGAATCGGCTCGATGTCAATACCGATTCATGGGCAAGAACTTAAGTTGACGGCAATATTTGGAATCAGCGGCTTTTATGCACAAAAGGATAAGCAGGGTATGGCGATGGACATCCTGCTGGAAAGTGCCGATAAGTATCTGAGAAAGGCTACAGCACAGGAGCCGATCAAGGTGGTTCAGTTGGGTTGACAGGTGGTCAATCTTTTGCAGACTGGATTCGTCATATTAGGTTGTTTTGAACCATAAATATGTGATTAGGCAGATTATTGAGATGCAATCCAATTGACAAAACAGTCTATCACGTTATCTGGTCCAAGGAGCAGTATGCAACGAAACTGCAGTTTAATTTTTATTGTCCTTATTTTAGCCTTAGTCACATCAGATGCTTTTGCCGAGAAGATCGTTGCGTCAGAGTATGCCGGGCCGGTGGATAGATACAGTCATTTTGCCCTGGGCAGGCCGCATGAATATGCACGTCTGACAGCAACTACAGATATGGGACGCAGACTGGAATTGAGACTGCCGGAAAACGAGGTGTTTGAGGATCTTAAGCCGAGGATCATCAGCCCTTTGGCGGGTGAGGTGAACCAGCTGCTTACCATTGTCAGCAGTCGTGATAAAGGATCAAGGCTTGTGCTGGTAGGACTTGATGGTGATCGGCTTGCTATAAGTGCAGAGTCTTCTCCAATCGGAAGGTCTAACCGTTGGCTGAATCCGGTTGGTGTTGCTGACTTTGACGGGGACGGGACGGCTGAGATTGCCGCAGTTATTACTCCCCATATCGGTGGTACCTTGAAGGTTTATCGGCGACAGGGAGGAGTGCTTATGGAGATCGCTGCGCTGAAAGGCTTTTCCAATCATATTTATGGTACTGCGGAACAGGCGCTTTCAATGCCGGTTCTGGTTAATGGCAGAATGCGCCTGCTGGTGCCTGATGCGAAACGTCGACAGCTCAGACTGGTCGGGTTGGAGAAAGGTCGGCTGGTCGAGATCGGCAGCTGTGAGTTGCCATCGCAATTAATTGGTGCATTAAAGGTGATTTCAAGTTCAGAGGTGTCTGTCGGGCTGTCGTCGGGGCGTTATGTTGTCGACCCGAGTAGGTGTTTGAAAAAGAGATTCTGACTTCAAATTTAATTCAGATGGATAGTTCAATGATTTGTCCTAAGTGTAATTACGATCAATCGGATGGCCAGGAGTCGTGTCTTTGTTGCGGCGTAATCTTTTCCAGGCTGCATACAATACCTCCGGCTGACATTCGCAGAGTGCCGTTAATGGCCGGGCATAATGATGTTTTCTCAAGAGGGTGTCTAAAAAATATACAGGCAGAAATTCCGCGCGAAGAGTCGCTATTTGTCTGGGCAGGAAGGTTGCTCGTCTGGCTGGGGCTTGTGGTTTGGGGTGTTAAATTCATGTTTACACCGGTCAGTGGCGAGGGTTTTAATCAGTCATACATGCATCTGATTAACCTTCCTTTCATGAAGCCGGGCATGTCTTTTTTTCAATATTCGGGCGTTTTATACAGGTATTGGGTGGGTCGCTTGGCCAGCTGCTGATTCCACTGATTGTAAGTATTTCCTTTTTGCTGCGTAGAGATTATTTTGCCATGTCGGTCGGACTCTGGTGGCTCGGGCAGAGTTTTATGGATCTGGCGCCATATATAGATGATGCCCGGGCTGGGCAGTTGATGTTGCTGGGTGGAGTAACCGGTAGTGAAGTGGAGGATTATCATGATTGGGAAATCCTTCTGACGCGGCTCGGTATTATGAACTATGACCATCTGATTGCTCGGATAGTCTTTGGCTGTGGCGTTGTCACAATGACGACGGCGCTGGTCTGGGGTGGATATGTGCTTTACCGGCAGAAGAAGCCGATTTAATGGCTTGGTAGTCCTATTTTGCCCAATTTGTTTGCAATTAAGTGAAGTTTCGTTGATGTTTTGAAAAGGCACTTCTGCATAAAAAAAA
>JBGSQR010000505.1:0-16538 GCA_041737975.1 Geobacterales bacterium
AGCTGATTCGCGTTTCCAGTTATCCCATCCCCTGCGATGACGCTCCCAGGTTGGCCCCCAGTGCTGCCCCCAACGAGGAGGCGCATCCCTGCGCCAACCATGAAAATAGACCGGCGGCTGACGATAATAACGTACAGGCACCCGCAGGATGTATAACGGAACAACTTCCGGTCCCACAACACTCCAAGGCCCATTGTACCAGGAACTGGCGTACCAATAATCATCCTGATAAACCCAGTACATCCCGTCATAAAAGAAATAGTTGGCATCCATGCGCGGGGCATAGTAGACAGGGTATCCCGGCACCCGGACCAGTTCTGGATACAGCGGCAGATTGATACCGATACTCACATTTGGCAGACCAATACCAATGCTTATCTGCGCTTTAGCTGTAGTCACAGTGCTGAACAACAGTGACATGGCAATCAAAGCAAAATATATTTTTTTCATCTTTTCCTCCAACTTTGAAATTGAAAATTTTTTCAAAACTGTCGGCATTATAGCACTACCTGACTATTCGCGCGAATTGTTTATGATTAATCTTCATTCGGATTAAAACCGCCAATATTGCAAATCAGGACATGAAGATAACGGAACCTGAAACATTATCACATTGGACAAACAGAACTGAAGCGGTATACTTCTTTAAGAAATTTTAAACAGAGGAGCGTAAATGGATCGAGTAATAATCGGCAGCAACTATGAAAAGCAACCTTTCTGGAAAGTCATTCTTGGTGTACCGCTGATTTATTTGCCTATCCTGACAACCGTTCCTTTTGTTGTTTTGGGAGTCATCCTGATCAAGACCCATCTGAAATACGTCGGCGGCATGAACATCAAATCATACTGGGAATTTGTTCCAACATGGGTTTCTCACAGGTATTCCAACAGCACTCAGCCAACAATCAATATTTCCAGATTTAATTTAGCTCATTACCGAATCTTCTGGGTCTTCAACTGCAAACACTATTGTCCCTTTACTGTCGCACTCTTCAGTTATGCTGTTTACCTGATAAAAATTGTTGAAGTGTGGTGGTGTCCGTTTAACCATGACAGAAAGCAGAACTACGAGGAAGGTGCCATAGATAAATCTTTTTGGCATGTGGATCCGGAAGAAACACGAAAACTTCATCCGGATGACAAAAACAATCCTATCTGGAATGAAAAGGGGAAATAGGTTTTCCTGCGGGGAATGATAACATTTGATTGAAATACTGTTTTTGAGGATTACACTGGCCTGCCAGCCCCCTCTGGCCGGTACTTGTCAATAGCAGCAAATAACTTATTAAAATCAACAGGTTTAACTATGCAATCAACAAAGCCTATTTCTTTAAATTTTTCAAGATGTTCCTTGTCGCAATATCCAGATACCACGATAAACTTTGTATCATTCCTGATCAGTTTAATTTCAGCCGCCATCTCCAGACCATCCATATCAGGCATATTTATGTCAGTTATAACTATGTCTGGGAAGTATTTCTTGAATTTTTCCAACCCGATTAGCCCGTTTTCAGCAGTATAGACAGTTGAACCAGGATATTCCTTTTCCAGGATGCGACTAATCGAACGACAAACCATACTATCATCTTCCACCAATAACATTGTAAAAGCTGCAGGTAACAACTCGGCAATCACTTTAGACCTCCATCCTGAACTCAGAACCATCATCAACATTTCTGACCGTTAAACGTCCACCCATATTTTTTTCAATAATTGTTTTTGACAGAAAAAGACCGATACCTGTCCCTTTACCAAGTTCCTTGGTGGTAAAATATGGATCAAATACTTTATCCATGATCTCCTCCTTTATTCCACCACCATTATCAGTAATGGTCACCACAGATTTACCATTTTCAGTAAATGACTGCACAGCTATGCGCGGGCTTACAGTATCCTGCTCTATAAAAGCATCCTTGGCGTTCATTATCATACTCATCAGCACTTGGCTGAATTCGTTAGGATAACCATAAATATTCTGCTCACCAATTGAATTAACAGTCAGTGAAATACCGGCTTTTTTGAGACTCTCATCTACAAGCTGGATAGTATTAGAAATTACCTGGTCTACCTTGAACAAACCTTTTTCCTTATCTGGTGTCGTAAAATCCTGGAATACCGTTATGGTTTGCGACATGTGCTGGAGAATTTCCATGACCTTGGAAATATTTGCATCCACAAGTTCCTTAGTAAGTTCTCCATACTTGAAGGACAAGCCCAATTCCTGAATTTTGACACCAACCACATTCAAGGGCTGGCGCCACTGATGGGCTATGTTACCCAGCATTTCACCCATAGCTGCCATCCGGCTTTGCTGGATCAGCAGCTGCTCCTTTTCACGAAGTTCTTCCATCGCCTGACGATGTGCAGCTGTTTCAACCTTGAGATTATGATAGGTCTCCTGCAATTCTATATTTTGCATTTCCAGCTCAACAGCCCGAGCAGCAATATTTACATTCAGCCGTTCGATTTCCTTGGCAGTTGTGTGTAGTGGTCGGGCAATCAAAAACCAGAGAAAAGGAGCACTAACAATCATAAGCATTACGGAATCGGCAAAATTAGCAACAGGATCGATTTCAGTATGAAAAACCAAAGGTAATGTAAACATAATAATAGCTTCAGCAACAAAAAGAACCACCAGGATTCTTGCAATTAGGCGTATGGGTGAAATAATCCTGGGTGTTTCACCACTGATTGCTGTAGTCACTATTGTATTATTCATAATAAACTACCTCGCCCATTTAATTTCAATCACACTGTTTACCAATCTACAGGGAATACTTAACACCTTCAAAACTTTTTTTCAATTATAGCACGTGCCGTTCAGTGACTGACTAGTACGTGTCCATTCGCCACATCTCTTCTCAACAACAGATGAATCACCCTGCCCCGTCAAATATTACAGTTATGTCAAGCATGACAGATTTTCTTTGCAGATTGTCCGGACAATTTTATCCATTCATCAATTTTAATTTGTTTTATCAATCAGTTACGTATTCAGTTTCTGCATAATTCCATGGCACGTTAGTTGCGAATAACTGAACTTAACAATGCAAAATTTAAAGCTCCATCATCACTGATCATCAGTAAAATTGTAGCAACCCACAAATAGACAGGAGGAACGAATGAAGAAAAGTATTTTTACGACTTTGTTGCTGGTTTTGGGATTGGCCATTTTTTCAGGTTGTGCTTCTATTCAGACTTGGCCTGATCATGAAAGAAGTGCTGAAAACAAGATGGTCACCATTCAGGAGAAGATCGGTGACGGCCTGAAAACCGGTGCTATTACGCCTGATCAGTCCCAGATGTTTCTAACCACACTGAAAGGTATCCGTACAGACTATGCGGCCCTGAGAAACAAAAGCGTTCCGCGGGAAGATTGGAACAAGATCCATGTAAGGCTGGAAGTGCTTGAGCAGGAAATCACTACCGCCATAGCCCGCACTACAAAAATTGCAGCGCCTGAAAACGGCTACCGAATCATCACTCTCCAGCGCAGGATTGATGACGGAAGATTCAACGGCTACCTGCCGGTGAAAGAGGAAAGAGAATTTCAGATCAGACTGGACTCTATTCGTAGGGATCATCTGAGAATCACAGAATACGGCCGGCCAATTACGCTGGAAGAAAAAAACGACATCTCACGCCGTCTGGACGCACTGGCAACGGACCTGAACAAGTTCCGCTAGGCTTTAAAACAAGATATCAACAAACACAGATCACAGGCGAAGCATACGTGCTTCGCCTGTTGCATAATAAGAGGGGAAAACAATGAAAGTCGGTATCGTCGGAAGCGGTTTTGTCGGCTCTACAGCAGCCTATGCAATGGTAATGGGCCGTGTTGGCCGGGAAATAGTGCTGGTGGACAAAAATAAAATACGTAATCAAGCCGAGGCAAATGATATTTCCCATGCCATCCCTTTTGCCAGGCATCTGAAGGTCTCAGCAGGCAGTTATGCCGACCTGAAAGGAAGCAGTGTCGTAATAATAACTGCCGGAGTAAGCCAGAAACCGGGAGAAACCCGTCTGCAACTGCTGCAGCGCAATGCTGCGGTTTTTCGTGAAATTGTACCGGAAGTTCTGAAAAATGCTCCCGATGCAATACTGGTCATTGCAACAAACCCGGTCGATGTAATGACCCACCTGGCCGCCAGATACGCAGCTGAACATGGAGCCCCGCCAGGCAGGGTAATTGGCTCTGGTACCATGCTTGACACAGCCCGTTTCCGCACCCTGCTCGGCAGCCATCTGGGTGTTGATCCGCAGCATGTTCATGGTTATGTACTGGGTGAGCATGGAGATTCGGAAATGTTTGCCTGGTCTCTGGTAACAATTAGTGGGATGGCCCTGAAATACTTTTGCCGAATGCGTGGCATAAAGTTCGATGCTGAGCACCGGCATCAGGTAGAACATGACGTACGCACAGCCGGCTATTCGATTCTGGAAGGCAAAGGAGCTACATATTTCGGTATCGGCAGTGCCCTGGCGCGCCTGGTGGAGGTCATCCTGAATGACCAGAGGGCCATACTTACGGTCAGCACCCCATGTTCGGCAGATTGCGGCAAACAGCCGGTGACCATTTCTTTGCCGAGACTGATCGGCGGCGCCGGCGTCCTGGCAACTTTCCCGCCGCTTCTTTCCGACAGGGAGGCAGAGGCGTTCCATACCAGTGAAAATGTAATCCGTGCAGCAATTGTGGAGATGGATAAAGCGGTTGGATAATGTTGATGGCCAGGGTCACACTTTTACCTCTACCCCCAAATCAAACCCGCCAGATATCACAGTTACGCCAAACACGACAGATTCCATCAACGGGTCGGCCCGTCATATTTCGGCTTCTTTCCATTTTATCCCGTCTTTTCAGGTAATTACAGATCAATGACTTCAAAAACATCTGTGGCACGCTAGTTGCGATATTCAATTGCAGCAGAACTTGAAATATCAACACTATCTGCAAAAAGCAGAACTATCCTAAAGGAGGATATTATGAAATCAAGCCGTCAAGACAAGGTGGAAGGCACGTATCACGAACTGAAGGGAAAAGCAAAAGAAGTTGTCGGGAAACTGAGTGACAACCCGAAACTGCAGGCAACCGGAGTGGTGGAAAAAATCGCTGGTAAAATCCAGTGCAAGGTCGGGCAGGTTAAGCAGGTAATCGGAAAATAGTCTGCATCATCAATTAAAAACCTATTGGAGAAAATCATGAAAAAACTTCTTATTCTGGCCTGTGCAACTACGGTCCTTACACTCACAACCGGCTTAGCAATGGCCGACAGCATCAAGGGCAAAGTTGGCGTAACCGGTAAAATTGGCTTCCTGATTCCGGCTGACAACGATATTGGTCCTTTTAAAAACAATACGGATGTCGGGTTTATCGGTGGTGGCGGTGTGATCTATGGCATTGACGACCATTTTGCAGCCGAAATAGATATTACCAGAACCTCGTTCGAATCGGACTTCGGCAAATTTGGCACTACCAACCTGTCACTGGGCGGTCAGTACCGGTTCGCCATCAGCCAGCCGCAGATTGTTCCATACCTGGGAGCAGGCCTGGATATTTTGATGAATGACGCCGATCAGGGACGCGATGTGGACTCAACTGTCGGAGCTCATGGAGCCGCAGGTGTGGACTATTTCATAACAAAAAGACTGGCGTTGACTACCGAATTAAAAATAGTAGTTGCTGCCGATTCGGATATCACTTCCGCAGGCGGAAAAGTTGGTAATTTCAATCCAAACAGCTTCTCAACAACATTTGGAGCCAGATACTTCTTCAATTAGCAGGAACTGCTTATTACAAAACAATGAGTTGCCGAAATGAACAACAAGACCCGCTTCGGCGGGTTTTTTTGAATTTAAAAGGAGTAAACCGATGAATTACCAAACTATCAAATCATATCTGGCGCCGTTTGTCATACTGCTGACCCTGACCTGCCTGATAACCGCTCTGGGTTGCGCCCGTTATACGCGTGACGTGAATACCATTTACGAACCAACTTCCCCTGCCAGAGGCGGCAGCGGTGATGTTTATGTAGTTATACCTGCAAACCGCCAGACAAACTCGCCCGGTGTCAAATGGGTACTAGGAACAGTCTATAACGATGACAACACAAAAATAGACGAGATCACAAGCCCCAGATCACCGGAAGAAATCATTCAGGAAGCATTCAGCCTGGAGTTAAAGAAAGCCGGATACAACGTAATACTTGCCACAAAAATGCCTGCTGGCGCACAAAGGGCAATTGATCTAACAAAAACAGACATTGAACTGGATCAGATCACGGACATTACTGACCTGATTGCAAAATGCAGGGTATTTGTTGCTGCGGATATTTACCTGAACAGCAAGATGGTCAAAAGATTTCAGTATGAATCCAAATCATCAAAAACCGACATCAAGGATCGGGACATGCTGGCCAGAGCAGTTCTGGAGGATGCACTGCACTCGGTCATGCTGAAAGCCATGCCGGAACTGAATGAACTTTTTAAAAAGTAGATAAATAGCTCTCACAACTCTCCAAAAAAACGGCCTTTTCAGGCCGTTTTTTTCATCAGGATGTTTTGCTAGCGCCTCTTTTATTTCTTTTGTGCCCCTTGAACTCCTGTTCCCAAACCGTATCGGCAATTTCACCATAGGTCTCGGAATATTCATCCATCTGATCGGCCAGACCGACGAATATTTCATCTGCCCCGGCATGGGTCGGGTAAGCCCCTTCTGACGCAAACAATTCCCGCCCTGTTTCAGGATGGTCAATCAGCATGCAGGGGCGCAACAGATTTTCATGTTCTCCCTGTTTAGCGCGAATCTTCGTAAAAAACTGCGAAGCCAAGGCTTCATGAATCGTTGTTTTTCTGATGTTATCAACCGCAAAGTGACAGAATACGCATGGTTCGATATCTCCATTGGCATTGATATGGAAATATTTGCGCCCACCGGCCAGACAGCCGGAAATCATGGGGCCATCATTCCAGAAATCAATGAACAGCATCGGTTTGGTCGCACGATATTCAGCTACAGTACGACGTAAACTGTCACGCTGTTCAGGCGTAGGCATCAGGTTCGGGTCCGGTTTACGCCCAACTGGGACATAGGAGAAGAGCCACATGGCAAAAACACCTTTTTCCAGCAGCATCTCGATATATTCACCACTGGTGATAATGTCCGAATTTTTACTGGAGTGGGTAAATGAACCGCAGAAGGAAAGACCACCGGCCTTGAGCAGGTCCATGGCATGCATTACCTTTTTGAAGTGGCCAGCCCCGCGACGCTCATCCGTTTCTTTTTCATAACCCTCCAGCGAAAATGCCGGCATGACGTTTCCAACCTTAGTCAGCTTCTCAACCATTTTTTCGTCAATCAAACCACCATGGGTAAAAACCAGAAAAGCCATATCGCTATGTTTTTTGAAAATCTCGAAAATACCCTTCATGTAAAATGGTTCGCCACCTGAAATAACCGCAAAATAGACCCCCATCTCTTTCATCTGGGTCAGGATTGAATCAACCTCGTCCAGTGAAAGCTCAAGAGATTTATCATAATCACCGGCATAGCAACCGTAACAGTTCAGATTGCAGCGCATGGTCGGGCTGATAACAACGGTGGATGGTGGATAATAACCGTGCTTGTCGCTCCACTCCTTGCGTTGATTGGTGCCGTTCAGCAGATGGTTAATCAAGAGGTTGCTGATCCATTTGTCCCGTTGGTTGGGGTGCAAGTCACGCAGAATACGGCGGGGGAATTCGATACTGGGATGTTTTTCACGTATTAAGCCGCGAATCCAGCGGATACGGTCCTTATAATAGTCCTTCCTGGCCATCATCTCCAACAACTGGGTCATACGGATCAGAGATTCGTCCGATGAATTTGTCGCCAGCGACAAAAGGTAGGAAAGCACTTTTTCTTTTGTGTAGTTTTTGAGGGTGTTAATCATCAAGTTAATCCTTTATTAGTGATTTAGTTAATTGCAGCCTTACGACACACAAACACAATTTCATCCACACCTTCAGAGTCGATCATGCCTTCTTCAAATTTCAGTTTCTTTTGAAACAACATTCCAATAGGCAGCAGCACCTTGTTGTACCACCACATCGCTTCACTTCTCCGATGCTTGAGCCACCACATACTGAAATCCAGCAGTCGCGGATTGTTGGATTGCATCCCAAAGGCCGCACTCTTTTCCAGCACCAGATTGTTGGCTGCCAGCAGAGTCAGCAAATCGGCAGGGTCATACCTGCGTATGTGCCCGACCAGCTCATCAAAACCGGTCCAGTGCGATGCATGAATAGGAACAGAAAAGACCAGCAAACCACCATCCTTAAGTACACGACTGACCTCGTTGAAAACACGCCGGTCATCCTCCACATGTTCGATGACATCAAAAGCACAAACCAGTTCAAAAGTCTGGTCTTTAAATGGTAAACAGGCAATTTCAGCGGAGATGGCATCCCCGCCGCCGTTAGTCAATCGCTCAACAACCGGTCTGCTGATATCTACAAAACAGCTGCCGGAAATCGGCAGTCGTGGGCGCAACCCCGGGCCTATTTCCAACCTGCTTTGCGAAACAGGCAGTAACCCCTCAATCAGCGGCCAGGTATTAAAATGATCGGCACTTTTAAGATGAGACTCTGACCAGAGAGCATCATAAAACTCCAGATTTACGGCTTTGCTGTCCAACTTCTTCCGACTGCCGACAAAGTTTACTGCTTCGGTATTCATGGTCATTTTCCTCTTGAGGCGACAGGTATGATAATTCATCCGCATCTGACACTTTCAATCGATCATTCGGTCCCTTACGGAGAATGTTGTACGCCAGATTTGTAAAACGGCGTCCCGGATTATTCCAAACTCTTGAAAGTATGGATGGCCAGGTATAGGCGGCCTTGCGTGTTTCCAGCCAGCCACGATAAAGCTGTTCCGGTGTCATCAGTTTCGGGCGAAAAACCACCTCACCATGGTTGTAGCGACTCCAGTCCTTGTGCAGCAATCGCCCTTCCTGCTCGAACTGCTGGTACAAGCCGGTGCCGGGATATGGGGTCAGCAGGTTAAAAGTGGGAACACTGGGAGCAGATTCCTCGACAAAACGAAGCGTTTTTTCAAAGATGCTCTGATCGTGATCGTCAAAACCGAAGATTATAGACGTTTCAAGGATAATTCCCGCATCCCTGACCCGTTTCATAAGCTCGGCCTGGGGGGTCTGACCGGCTGTTTTGGCCAGCTTGGAATACGGGCCGGTTACGGACTCGATACCGACAAAAAGGCCAATACAGCCGGAACGGGCAACCAGCTCCAGCAGTTCCCTGTCCTCTGCAAAGCGGAGGCTGGTCTGAGACCCCCAACGAATACCCATTTCAGCCATCCCTTGCAGAATCGGCCGCGCTTTTACCGGATCCCCAAGAAAATTGTCATCGAGAAAAATAACCAGCTTTTTCGGGAATGTGGCAATTTCACTCAAAACATCCGCTGCATCACGATAGCGAAAACGATTTCCGAAATACTGAGTCACTGTACAGAAAGAACAGTCATAGGGGCAGCCCCTGCTGGCCTGGATCGTCTGGGTAGTCAGGTAACGTTTACCGGCCAGTATCTCCCGGCGCGACCAGGGAGCAACCAGCTTGTCATCCCCGCTAATCGGGGCCTGGTAAATCTTTCCCAGCCTGTTGCCAAGACAATCATCCAGCAGTCCTGCCCAGACAGCATCAGCTTCACCTACGACTACAGCATCTGCATGGGTCAGAGCCTCTTCCGGCAGAACAGTCGGATGCATACCACCCATAATCACCGTCACGCCTTCACTCCTGAATTGATCGGCTAATTCATAGGCACGTGACGCCTGATGGGTCATGGCCGTAATTCCGACCAGATCAAAATCTTTACCATTTGGAATAGTGTCCTGGCTTTCATCCACAAGAGTTACTGACCAATTGTCAGGCGTCAATGCTGCCACCTGCAAAAGTGACAGGGACGGGATCTGAAAATATTTGGCCCAACCGATCTTGTGGGTTGCCGGATAAATCAGCAGCATGCGCGGCTTGGCAGATTTAAAATTTGGATGACTCAACGTACTTGCTGTCATATTTATTCCCTTTTCCGGTCCGGCAGATTAATTATTTCGCAGGCTCGACCACTTCCACCGGAAGCGGCTTACCAGCCTCCAGTTCACGTTTTTTGTGATAGATGAAGCGGACCATATAGTACTCGAATGGGTAGCCGCTCTCGTAATAGCGGAAAGCCTGCTGATGCCTTGTGTCAACAAAATCAAGTGTAGTTATGCTAGCGCCGATGGCGAAACTGTGGCCTGTTTTCCCAAATGGATCAATGGCGCTGTAAATACCGTAATAAATGCCGCTATCCACTAGCAGTCCACCCGCATCCCGCACAGATGACGGCCCGAAAATCGGCAGAACGAGATAAGGACCCGACTCCATGCCCCAATAGCCGAGAGTTTTGCCAAAATCCTGCTCCTGACGTTCCAGTCCGAAACTGGTGGCCGGATCAAAGAGACCACCCAGCCCCACAGTACTGTTTGTTACGAACCGCCCCAGCGTTGTCAGGGATTCCATGCCTTTAAGCTGAAATATGCTGTTGGTGAGGTTTCTGACCTCTCTGATGTTGTTGTAAAAGCTGGAAACCCGGTCCTGAACTATGTTTGGAGTAACATACTCGTAACCATTCACCACCGGTAGAAACAGGTATTTGTCGAAATAGAAATTGAAACGGTACATATTTCGGTTAAAACCTTCCCAGGGGTCGGCTACTTCAGCGAAACGCTGGTCACGGAATTCACTGATTGTATGCTTCGGCGGAATCTCGGCCTCGGAATTGGTCTTGAAAGTGGCACATCCGCTGAATGACAGCATCAAAGTCATTGCAAACAGGGTCATAAAAAGCCTTTTAATATAATCTTTCATAATATTATCCTCTCTATTTCTTAAAGAAATTAACCATGTAAGCTATATTTTCCAGGTAGGTAATATTCCCCAGATGGCCGCCACGCGGGTATATCTTTGCCCGATCACCGAATAGTTTACGCAGATAATCCAGTTCCGTTTTTGTCAGGATAAAATCATTTTCGTTGGTCATCATGCCGAACTTTGTGGACGACTTAAGATATCCCTCAATACTCCTGAGACTCTCTGATTCTATCAGGGCCTTTTTGGTGAGACCGGGGCGTTGCTTAAGGAAATGCGGGTAGAAGTATTCGTTGAAATAGTCATAAAAACTCAAGTGGGCTGAGACCAGGAAATAGTCAAAAATGGAGTCGCTCGGACTCAGCACCTTATTTTTAGGTACAACATAGCCGCTATTGGTCATGACATCGGATGAAAAGATCATGCCGGCCAGGCCGATTCGATAGGAAACCCCTATCAGTCCAGCAGTTTCGGCACGTGAAAACAGTTTTTCTTCGTAAATTGAATAAAGGAAATCATCGTTGATGGAGACAAAACCGCCGTAACGGTAAAACTCGCTGAATTTGGATAAGGATTTATTGAAGAACACACCCTGTTTTTTAGATCCGCCCGGGATCTGCCTGAACAGTTCTTCGATCCTGGTAGCCGAACTATAAAGACTGACCGGCGGATTAATCATCAGTACTTTGCGAAAGTTGAAAACCTTGCGTTCCTCGTCCAGTTTGGACACAAAAGCCGACTGGATTGCTCCCAGACTGTAACCGCCTACATGAAATTCCGACACTTCAATATCATCGGAAACCATCTTCCAGGCAGCCTCCATGGCGCGATACAGGTCAGCAGAGTCCTCAACCAGATCGCCGGGCACATGGCTGGTGGAGGCAGAAACAATAAAATTGGAGCTGGTTGGCGACGGCAGTGTAATAACATGAAAACCGGCCTGATAAAGGGCCTTCGCCATAACCACAAGCTTATCGGTTCGCTCGTTGGAACCGGCACCGCCGATCAGAAAGACCAGCGGCGCTTTCTGCTTCTGATAAGCAAGAATGCAGCGCAACCCCTTATCGTAAAAGAATATGGGCGGTTTTTCACGATCAGGGAACACATCCACAACCAGTTTCCGTACGTTAATATGGGCCGGCAGATCGGGCATCAACTCCGGTGGAGTCCCGATGATCGAGGCTTCGTAAGAGCCGGGTATGGGATAGCCGTAACCGTCATCCGCTGCGTTGCTTGACAAGGGAGTCAGGAGCAGGCAGGCGATCAAAAGCAGTTTTAAATATGTCATTGGGATTCTCCCTCGGGTTTCAACTAATTACCCACCTTGAGTTTTTGCGATTAATTTTACTCACGCGACGACGCAACGACGCAACGCTTTAAAGCACAAATCAGACTTGGTTATTAAGATTTTCGTTGCGTCGTCGCGGCGTCGCGTGAAAATTAAGGTTTAAACTTTTAATCAAAGCCCAACCTTCTCCATATCCTTCACCACATACCTGCTGCAGACAAAACAGAACATTCCGGCCAGCACCATTGCAACCGGCGTTACCAACAGGGCGCTGCGCAGATTCCACTGATCGGACAGCCAGCCCAGTATTGATGGCGATACCGCGTCACCCAGAGCATGGATGAAAAAGATATTGACGGCAAAAGCCATGCCCCTGACAGCCGGTGCACTGACATTGATAATAACTGTGTTCAACGGGCCGGTATTCAGAAACAGAAAAAATTCTGCGATGAAGATCGCTGTCATACAGCCTGTAAGACCAGGTGCCATTATGGCCCAGGCAGCAAAGGGTGCTCCGATCAGAAAACCCCAGCCGGAAAGCAGCAGATACCCCTTGCCGTTCTGTTTTTGCCAGCGGTCTCCCAGCCAGCCTCCGGCCATGGTTCCCAGGATACCGGCCAGCACCGTTGTCGCCCCGAACATGGTATTGCCCTTGACCACATCCAGACCATGGACACGATACAGAAAAGACGGAATCCACTGGGCAAGTCCTCCGACGGAAAATGTCATAGCCGCCATGGCAAGTGTGTTGAATACGAAGGAGCGGTTTCTGAACAGGTCCGTATAGCCGGATTTAGTCCCCTCCCCTTGAAAGGGAGGGAGATTAACCGTAGCCGTTATAATTGAATCTGCTCTCATAACCTCATCCCCTCCACGAGGAGGAGTGCGCAGCATAAAAATCGGTATAGCCAGCAGCAGACCGGGCAGACCGACCAGTAAAAATGCGGCATGCCAGCCGTAATTCTGCCCCAGCAGACCACCCAGAATATATCCAAGAGCACTGCCCACCGGAATGGCCACATAAAACCAGGATAGTATGCGGCCCCGCTGTTCTTTGGGGAAATAATCGGAAACAAGACCGGGCGAAACCGTACCGAAGCTGGCCTCGCCAACGCCTACCGTGGCTCGGGCAGCCAGCAGGGTTCTATAACCGGGGGCATAACCAGATAGTGCCGTAGCCAGACTCCAAACCACCAACCCGCCAGCAGCAAGCCTGGTCCTGCTCCAGTTGTCGCCCAGCCAGCCAAATAACGGTGCCAGAAGCATATAGCTGAACATGAAGGAACTGCCGAGAAAACCGAGCTGCGTATCGGAAAGGTTCCAGTCGATCTTGATCAGCGGGAAGACCGCAAACAATACCTGCCGGTCAATATAGTTCAACATGTTGACCGCCAGCAAAAGGCCCAGGGCGTATCGGCGGTAGCCTATGGTTAGCGGTTTGGTGTTCATACGTCATATTCTCCGCCCCCCTCCCCTGGCGGGAGTGGCCGGGGGGTGAGGGGAAATGCCATGAAGTGACTCCACAGCTGTTTCACAGTAAAATCAAAAGACTCAAAGTTTTAGAAACTGTCTGGGTTATTTTAGGTAGCTTGACTTGTTTTAGCAGCTTCACCCACCCCCAGCCCCTCCCGTCACCAAAAGTAGGTGCCTTTAGGCAAGGGAGGGGGGTGTAAGCTTCTCCACGGCCTGACGAGTTATCTCAACTATCTCCGCCGGTTCTTCCATGCGGAACCGCAGCGGCTCACCAAAGGTCACCTGCACCCTCCCCTTTTTGGGGAAACTCACATCGTGAGGCAGGATCTGATCGGTGCCGCTGATTCTGATCGGTATAACCGGAATATTCAGTTCCTTGACCATGATACCCAGCCCCATTTGAAAGGGCTTCATTTTACCGTCCAGGGAATGTCCCCCTTCCGGAAAGATCAGGATATTAAACCCTCCATCCACCAGCCTGCCCATATATTCCAGCGAACCGCTGAACCCTTTTGACTGGGGCAGCGGAAACAGATTGAACATTACGGTGGCGTACTCGTAACTGAGACGTCTCCAGACGCGGTCCCATCCATGAAAGTCCCCGAAAAAGAACTCTTCCCAGGCAGCGGTAGCTGTCAGGTAGCGGCTCTTTGAAGGGAGTGCAGCCATTACGGCAATGTGGTCCAGATAACTCAGATGATTAGCCACATAAATCACCGGACCATCCTGCTGGATCACATTTCCCAGACCTGTTATTTCCAATTTGGCAAAATGACGAAACAGCGGATCATGAAAGATGGCATCCCAAACCTTGCGTACTGACCTGCAAAATCCTGAGTTGGTCCAGAAGCGGAAATGATCATGCTGGTTCAGCTTTTCCCGTTTGGCAATGATCTGACGCAGGTCGGAAACCCTTGTCTCAAGACCGATCTGAGAATCCTCAATATCCAGCCGGTATTCCTGTTCCATAAAACTGACCAGTTCCAGCCGGTCGATGGATGTCAGCCCCAGATCATTGGCCAGCAGTGACTCCTCGTGAATCTGCCCCGCATCCGTACCGGTCAATCGGGCAAGCATATTTAGCAGCTTGTCGTTACTGACAGTAGCTTTGCCGGCCTCCGGCCCTTTTTTGATCTCTTCCAGGACAGCAAATTTTTTGATTTTCAGGGTGGTTGTTTTGGGAAACTCAGGCTCTTTCCAGATAGAAAAACCGGTAATCTGGTGCAACGCATCCAGACTGCCGTTAGCCTGCGCTACGACAGCTTCCGCAGTTGCGCCGCTGCCATCCAGAATCAGTACGGCATGAACCTCTTCCCCGCTGCCACGATCCAATCCGATCACACAGGATTCCCTGACACCTGCTGTCCTGTTTAGTACGGCTTCAAGTTCGTCAGGATAAACATTTACACCGGCACCGGTGACAATCAGCTCCTTATCCCTGCCTTTGATGGTCAGCCAGCCGTTTGAATCAAGCTCTCCCAGGTCGCCGGTACGAAACCAGCCATCCTCCGTGAAAGCATCCCGGGTAGCCTGCTCGTTCTCATAGTAGCCGGGAAACACATTGTCGCCCCGCACCAGAATCTGTTTGTCATCGATCCTCAGCTGAACTCCTGGCAGAATCGGGCCGACGGAACCGGGTAACTGTCGCTCCATGGTATTGACGCAAAGTACGGGGGAACATTCCGTCAGGCCGTAACCTTCCAGAACAATGAACCCCATGCCGGCCCAGAAATTGAAGTCCTCGGGACTGAGCGGTGCGCCGCCAGGTACGAAAACTGTGAAGTTACTGCCGAACTTTCGCTGAACCGGAAAGAACATGACCCGGCGCAGGCCGATCGGGACCTTGGGCCCTATCTCCATCAACTTCCTGAACAGTCTGGTAAGATGTTTTTCTTCCAGCTCGCGTTCGATGTTGGTTTTAAGCAGCTGCATCAATCGAGGGACAGACATGATGACGTAGATATTCTCTTCAGCCAGCGCTTTCATAATTGCCGAAGGCTTGAGAGTACGCAGATAAACAATCGCCGAGCCACGGTAAAGGGGAGTAAAGAAGCCACCCATCTGTTCGAACATGTGTGACAAGGGCAGCAGAGAAAGAAAGTTGAAAGCGGGGGTGATAATCGGCACCTGCTGGTTGATTTGAGTAATATTGGCAATCAGATTTTTATGACTGAGAATAACTCCTTTGGGGTTGCCGGTGGTTCCGGAGGTATAAATCAGCTGGGCCGTATCTTCCGGTTTGGCAGATGCAATCTCAGATATGGGTTGCAGGTCCTGTAGCAGGAACTGAAGGTCTTCCAGTTGCAATGAAACAGCGACAGACAGCTGTTCCTGTTTAAAACGGCTCTGCAGCACCACATTGGCATTGGTAAGCTTGCGAATCGATTCCGCCCTGGCCAGGTCAGACATGAAGTCCACCGGAACAGCGATCGCTCCACGTAAAATAATTCCCCAGTAGGCAATTGCCCACCAGGAGGAATTGGGGCCCCAGATCAACACACGGTCGCCGGAGTTCACGCCCTTTTGCTCCAGCAGTGACGCCATCTTCAGGGACAGATCGTGAAGCTCCCCATAGGAGACAACCAGCCTTCGCACACCGGTACGGTTTATAAAGGCGGTTTTGTCACCCAGTGTTTCAAATGTATTAAAAAGATCAATCAGTGTCTGCATAGGTGTTCTTTCCTATTATCCCAAAATCGGCAATTCGTCTCACGCAAAGACGCTAAGACACAAAGAAAGTCTACTGCTTATAAACAATAATTAACTCACCAAACAGATGAATCGCTTGTTTTTGATAAGTTCTCGGTTTTCGTAGCGTTCTTGCCTAGAGGCGCCTACTTTTGGTTGCGGCTTTGCGTGATCAGCTGTAGAT
>JBGSQR010000534.1:0-1832 GCA_041737975.1 Geobacterales bacterium
GAGCCCTTAAAAACAATCCGACTTTACCACCAGAATACCTGCGACTGGAAATAACAGAAAGCCTGTTGATAGATTCTTTGTCCAACACAGCCAGACACATCAAGAACATCACGGATCTAGGAGTCTCATTTTCAATTGATGATTTTGGTACAGGCTACTCAAGCCTTTCGTATATTCACCAGCTCCCAATCAGGGAAATAAAAATCGACCGTGCTTTCATCAAAGATTTACCCGAATGCCAGAACAGTACAGCACTGATCAGAACTATTGTTGCCATGGCCCACACCTTTTATGCTGAAACTGTCGCCGAAGGTGTCGAGACAGAAGAACAGCAGAAGGCATTACAAGCACTCGGAGTCGACTTCGCACAGGGCTACATGTTTGGCAAACCAATGCCACCGCATAAACTGATTGAAATGGTAGGCAAAGTAAACCACCCGCAAACTGAGGTTCTCCGTGCAGCCTGAAGTTGCAACCGAGCAAATAGAAGAAAACCTATCCCCACTTCTCCAGCACTCCGTATCTGACGGCCATGACATTGCCATCATGGTGTCTTACTTCGACGGTGTTAATAAAATCCTCAAAAGTTGTGGCGCAAACTACATCCACAAAAAGGAAAGCCAGTGGCATAAATACTGGAAATTCCATACCAGCGGGTTAAAAGCAGTCGCCAGAGAGCTTTACGAAGACCTTTCTGTCGAAGGAAAACAACATGGTCTAGGAGAGCCTTGGGAAGAATTTGTTGGCATGATCACGCATGCTATCAGACGTCCAATGCCTGATGCTTTCCTGGAAGATCTTCGCTGCAGGATCTACCCGATGAAAGGCGATTCCGGGGGAGCCGCTATCACTATGACCCACTATCATGCCGGCGTAGTAAACGTCTGCAAAACAATGCAGGGCCGCTGGATTCCAGCAATGAAAGCCTGGCGAATTCCAGACACTTCACCAGCCATGCTCCTCAACAACATCTGCCTTTCGATCCATATGAAGGAAGGCCAGATCGAAATTATGCAGGGTGAATACGACCTGATTGCCGGAGCCTTCTACAAAAACAAACCTGCTGATGCAATCAGCATAAGTATGCCCGGAGGACCAGCTAGAGAAGGCAACGAAAGAAATGGCGCCGAAGAGGAATTGGAGGAAGATGACGGCATCCTGCTGGCAGTAACCTCGCCAATGGCGATGACTGAAATGGCCACACGAAAAGACCTTCATATTATCGTTAAAGAATATGGGCCCCTTGACTTCCAGGTTGAAGGCGTAAGACATCTGGTAAGCAGAACATCTGCTCTGTTGGCTGACGACATGGGCTTGGGCAAATCTTTTCAAAGTATCGTCGCCGCCGATATCCTGATGCAGCATCATGCCAGCGCCGCCCCAGCCAGAACCCTTATTGCCTGCCCTGCAAGCCTTGTGCTCAACTGGCAGAGGGAAATCGAGAAGTTCGCTCGTAACCGTACAGGAGAAATATCCACTTACCAATACACCCCAAAAGCACAATGGGTAATCGCCAATTACGAAGTACTGCAAAACATCATACCTCATGCCCACGAATTCAGGATAATGATCACCGATGAAGCCCACCTCCTTAAGGAATCCGGCAGCCAAAGGACACAAACCGCCTTTGACGTGGCAGCTCACATCCCACACCGTTTCATCCTGACAGGTACACCGATCTTGAATAGAGAAGGCGAAATCCACTCACTTCTGAGACTGGCCGGACATCCAATCGGAAATATTCCGCTCAAGGAATTCGTCAAACAGTTCGGGGGGAACTCTGAGGTCAGACGTGGACTTAATACAAGCATAGCCAGCTGGATGCTCAGAAG
>JBGSQR010000546.1:0-5856 GCA_041737975.1 Geobacterales bacterium
CGACTTCCAGCGTGACAGGCTGGCACTCTAACCAACTGAGCTACAACCCCTTAATCAAAAAAAAATTTGAAAATTATTTGCCGTTTACAGCTTCTTTCAATGTCTTACCAGGTTTAAACTTAGGTACCGTGGCAGCTGGGATATTGATTTTTTTACCGGTCTGTGGATTCTGACCTTTACGTGCAGCGCGCTTTGCAGTACAGAAAGTGCCGAAACCAACCAGACTAAGTTTGTCGCCCTTTTTAAGAGCAGCAGTTACGGTTGCAATAAAAGCAGCTACAGCCTTCTCAGCTTCTACTTTTTTCAGCCCGGAGTTCTCTGCTACAGCACTAATCAGTTCAGCTTTTGTCACGATACACCTCCTGAAATTTGTGTAATTACAAAGCGAACTTGTGTTTAACAGATTTGCTCAGCTCTTGTCAAGGAAAATATCGCGCAAACATACTGTTTATGGGCTATCAGAGATATTTAATTTTTAGAGATCTGATGTTTAACAAACAAAACAGTGCTTACTAACACATTAACATATTAATTTAACGAATCTTTTACTTACTGGAGCTTCAGGCAGCATCATTTACCAATTGTTCATACACAACAATCGGTTTTTCCTTATGGAAAATCACATCTTCACTGATTACAACTTCTTTTACATTTGACTGTGATGGAACATCATACATGATATCCAGCATGGAATTTTCAAGTATGGATCTTAGGCCACGGGCTCCGGTATTACGCTTGAGTGCTTCCTTGGCTATGGCTACGAGAGACCCGTCTGTAAACCTGAGTCGCACGCCCTCCATATCAAACAATTTCTGATATTGTTTGACCAGGGAGTTTTTAGGCTCTTTGAGAATCTGCACCATAGCATCTTCATCAAGTTCAGTTAGAGTTGCCAACATCGGCAACCTCCCGATAAATTCTGGTATATAGCCAAACTTGAGCAAATCATCCGGAGTTACATTATTAAGCAGCTCACCGGTTTTCTTTTCAGAACGCTTTTTCACATCCGCACCAAAACCAAGACTTTTCATACCGATTCGTTGCTGAATAACTGTATCCAACCCTGCGAAAGCACCACCACAGATAAAGAGAATGTTAGTGGTGTCCACCTTCATAAACTCCTGCTGCGGATGTTTGCGACCACCTTTTGGCGGAATACTTGCTACTGTACCTTCAATTATCTTAAGCAAAGCCTGTTGTACGCCTTCACCCGAGACATCACGCGTCAGGGAAGGAGATTCACTTTTACGGGCAATTTTATCAATCTCGTCAATATAGATAATACCCTTCTGGGCGCGCTCCACATCGTAATCTGCCGCCTGCAGAAGGCTCAGAATGATATTCTCCACATCCTCACCGACATAACCTGCTTCGGTAAGATTTGTGGCATCCGCCATGGCAAACGGAACTTTCAGAATTCTTGCCAGAGTCTGCGCTAAAAGTGTTTTACCCGATCCTGTTGGACCAAGAAGCAGGATATTACTTTTCTGCATCTCCACGTCACCTGGCTTGGCAACCGCTTCAATACGTTTATAGTGATTATAAACCGCGACCGAAAGAACCTTCTTAGCCTTGTCCTGACCAATAACGTACTCGTCCAGCACGTCCTTGATTTCTCTCGGTTTGGGTAGTTTTTTCATATCAGGGCCGAGAGTTTCTTCCAGCTTCATCTCTTCGGCGACGATATCATTGCAAAGCTCAATACACTCATCACAGATATAAACAGCAGGACCGGCAATAAGTTTTTTAACTTCTTCCTGACTTTTCCCACAAAAAGAACAGGTCAGATTTTCCTGATTTGTGTCTCGACGGCTCACGATGCACCCCCCTCACCAGGCTTACGGGTGAATATTGCATCTATCAGACCATATTCTTTTGCCTCGACTGCAGACATAAAATAGTCTCTCTCAGTATCAGCCTCAACTTTTTCCTTTGCCTGTCCGGTTGTCTCAGCCAGGATACCATTCAACTCATCCTTCATACGCAGGATTTCCTTAGCATGAATACTGATATCGGTTGCCTGCCCCTGAAAACCGCCAAGTGGCTGATGAATCATAATTCTCGAGTGACTTAAACTGTAGCGTTTACCCTTTTCGCCGGCTGCAAGAAGGAGCGCCCCCATGGATGCAGCCTGACCAACACAGATAGTTGAAACAGGCGCCTTGATATAACGCATGGTATCAAAGATTGCCATTCCGGCAGTTACTACACCGCCAGGGGAATTAATAT
Source organism: Geobacterales bacterium (assembly GCA_041737975.1). Classification (GTDB taxonomy): domain Bacteria; phylum Desulfobacterota; class Desulfuromonadia; order Geobacterales; family Pseudopelobacteraceae; genus JBGSQR01. The sequence goes on from JBGSQR010000546.1 coordinate 2,230, forward strand.
AAAAGTGAATGTCCTTGTCAGGATCTTCAGCTTCAAGGAACAAAAATTGTGCGATTATCAGGTTGGCGACATTATCGTCAACGCCACCGCCAAGAAAAACAATCCGTTCTTTCAGCAGACGAGAGTAAATATCGTAAGCACGCTCTCCACGTCCGCTTTGTTCAACAACCATTGGGATATACATGATGCCCTTTCCAATGCCAGACTTTCTCTGACCACGAGCTAAACCGAATCGAAAACAGTCTTGCTATTATAATCTATTCCGGCTTTTGCACAACTGCATCTATCTCAGTTACAACAGCATTGTCAATCAGGAAGCGGATCGCCTTATCCTCTTTCATTTCAGAAATCAAAGAGTGCTTTCCATTGCTGTTGGATGAATAAAATTCTTTGATGCGGCCCAGCATTTCGCTATTGCCTGCAGCCATTTCTTCATATTTCTGCTCAATCTCTTCTTCACTTATGCTGATGTCTTCCTTTTCTACAAGAGCCATCAGCAGCAAGCCACCCTTAACTTTCTCAACAGCCAGATCAGCAAAGCGAATACGGAAAGCGTCATCATCAAGGCCCATCATTTCCATAGACATGCGCTGACTTTTCAGGCGGTTTTTGAAATTATCAAGCATATGTTCAATCTGGCGCTTTACCATTGAGTTAGGCACATCAAGCGGGTTTTTGGCAACCAGAGCTGTCACAGTTCGCTCTTTCAGGTCGGCCTCGACACGATCAAGCTCCTGCTTCTGCTGATATTCTGCCATTTTAGACCGCAACTGTTCGATTGTTTCATAGTCTCCGAACTGTTGAGCGAACTCATCATTCAATTCAGGCAAATCCTTGCGCTTGATATCTTTTAGCGTTACCTGAAAAACTCCCTCTTTACCTGCAGCTGCAGGAGTACGGTAAGCTTCAGGCAGTATAACTTTAACTTCTCTGGACTCGCCCAGCTTCATCCCGATCAGCTGCTCCTCAAATCCTGGCATCAGAAGCTGTGCACCAACCTGAACTTCAGCATTTTCCGCGCTATTTGTTTCTTCCGGGCAACCTTCTACCGAGAAAGAATAATCAACTGAAACCACATGGCCATTTTCAACAGCAGTGCCTTCCTCTACAGGAACAAGCTGCCCCATATTTTCCTGCATGCGCTTAAGTTCAGCCTCAATACTGTCCGGATTCAGAACACATTTTTCCTTGGTAATTTCAAGCCCGGTATAATCCTTGAGCAGAATTTCAGGCATAACTTCAACCATAGCGCTATACTTGAATGGTGTGCCCTGCTTGACAATACCGCTGTCAACTGTTGGAGTGTCAATCGGCTCAATTTTGTTATCTGTCATAGCTTTAAAAAGCGTAGTGTCATACAAACGCCTCATGACATCTTCACTCATTGCATCATTATATGTTCTCTTAACAAGTGCCATTGGTGCTTTGCCTGGACGAAAGCCCTGCAACTTGGCTTTTTTCTGAATCGCGGCAAAAGACTTTTCAATTTCAACATCAACAAGCTCGGCAGGGATTTCAATATTAATTTTTTTAGTTACCGGATTAATCGTTTCGACTTGAACCTGCATTACGGTACCCTCACATTATTATGAATTTGATTCTTGAATTTTATAAACAGGATTTTATAGCAAGTGGCATAAAAACTAATAAGCGGAGACAAGGAGAAGACGATAACAACTCGTTTTTATCGCGTAACTAACAGTAAAAGCCTTTCAACCAAGCAGACCAACCAATCATTGCCGCTTTAAAATGGTGCGAGAGAGGAGACTTGAACTCCTATACCTTGCGGTGCCAGATCCTAAGTCTGGTGCGTCTGCCAATTCCGCCACTCTCGCAAATGCCAATTCATTTCCCTGATTGTACTGTCCAAAAAAAAATCGTACAACAAGAATAATAAAAAATATGTGAAAAAAACTAATTGGTCAAGGATTTTATCTAAAAAAATAAAATAAATCAGCCACCAGCCAATTTCACTCGAAAACCTCTTGCTTGTAGTTCCTGTAAAAGCAGCTCGCGATGGTCGCCCTGAATTTCAATAACACCATTTTTCAAAGTGCCGCCGCATCCACAGCGCTTCTTCAAAGAACCGGCTAACTCTTTAAGAAGAGGCTCCGCAAGAGGAACACCTGTAATAACAATCACAGTGCCGCCACCACGCCCTTTAACTTCTCGCCTTAAACGCACAGTTCCATCAGCCGGATAGGCACTGGGAGTGTGTTGAACCACTTTCTTCTTTTCCTGACTCACACGACCGGTTTCGCAGGAGTATACCAGATTAGGATTATCTGTCTTTTTCATAAAGTATTCTTTCCGGGCTGCATTTATTTTCCCCAGTCGCGGGAATAACGGAAATCGCGGTCAATAGTCCGGTTGGAAACCTTGGCAATAACCGGCAGACGCCTCTTGAAATGTGAATTTTGAACTCTCTTGTAAATAGTGTCAATAAACTCCTGGCTGAAACCGGCTACTTCCAGCTCATCTCTTGTCAGGCGTTGGTCAACCATTCGATACAGCAGTTCATCTACCTGGCGGTAAGAAAAACCGAGTTCTTCTTCATCCGTCTGCCCCGCCCAAAGGTCTGCTGAAGGTTTCTTATCAATCACTTCCTGCGGCACTCCCATTGCCTCCGACAATTGCCAGATCTGGGTTTTATAAAGATCACCAATCGGGTTGAGAGCACTGGCCATATCTCCGTACAGCGTCCCATACCCCAGCAACAATTCGGTTTTGTTACTTGTGCCAAGAACCAGTGCAGAGAGAAGCGCCGAGTGATCAAACAATATTGTCATACGCTCACGGGCCATTTTGTTGCCGCGACGCATATTTTCAGCATCGGGAAACATATCAAAATAGGCATCAACCATCGGTGTAATAGGAACAACCGAATAATTTACGCCACAGGCCTGTGCCACAATCCTGGCATGAGCCTCGCTCTCGGGATTACTGCTCTTGTAGGGCATGCAGATGGCGTGCACATTTTCTGGCCCCAGTGCCTCTGCGGCAATAAACACAACCAGGGCCGAATCTATACCGCCCGACAGCCCGAGCACGGCTTTTTTTACACCAACCTTATGCACTTCATCCCGTACAAAACCAACCAACAACTGCCTCAACAGTTCTGTATTTGCAGACAGTCCCGCCATTACACCCCCCTTTCCCGCTCGATGCGACGCAACTCCTGCATGGTAATGAACAGATTTTCGTCTCTCAACATCGGTGAAAAAATACGTTCACGGCGTAATTCACCTTCAGCTACTCTTACAGCTACAGAATCTTCGGCAAATATGGCACCACGTACAGCTGACTGCCCTGCAGGATTGACATATTCAGAACCGCCCCAGAAATTGACACCGTCTTCGTAGCCAACCCGATTGCAATAAAGCACACGACAATTCAGGAACATGGCTGTTGTTGATGTCAACTGTTGCCAGGCGTTAGCAGATCCAAGCTGTTCCCCTTCAACTCCGCGTCCCGGACTGCTTGAGAGGCATATCAGAGTAGTTGCTCCATCCATTGCAAGGATGTACGAGGCAGACAGATGCCACATATCTTCACAAATCAGCATACCCATGCGACCGAATTTGGTCTCAAAGGCCCTGAAGCGCTCGCCCCTGCCCATATAGCGCT
>JBGSQR010000554.1:0-9568 GCA_041737975.1 Geobacterales bacterium
GCATATATTTTACAAAGTTGAAATCAGTTGAAAGATAATCCGCTTTCAACCATAGTGTTCAACTATGAAACGCGATAAAAAGAGTACACAAAACAACCTGCTGGCAGAGGAAACAAACCTTTGCCCGGGCGGACACGGACGGGGCGGCCAGCTCAGCATCCGCCTGGTCTACCCGAACCGTTACTCCACCGGCATGGGCAGCCTCGGCTTTCAAACCGTTTATGCCATGCTAACCTCTTCTAGCGATATTCTCTGTGAGCGTGCTTTTCTGCCTGAACGGAACGAGCTGGAGCAGATGCAACGCACCGGCCAGCCGCTGCTTTCTTTAGAAAATAAACGTCCTCTGGCTGATTTTGACATTATTGCCTTTTCAACCTCATTTGAACCTGATTATCTCCATATCCCCCAGATTCTCAACCTCTCCAGAATTCCGGTCCGCTCCAAAAACCGTGGCGAATCCGACCCGTTGATTATTGCGGGCGGTGCAGCCTTCTTCATCAATCCGGAGCCTGTAGCCGAGTTTATAGACCTGATCTGTATTGGCGAAGCAGAACAGATCCTGCCGGGAGTTGTAGAGGCGCTGCTCTCTCCACAATCCGGGGGCCGGCCCGGGCTGTTGCGTGTACTGTCGGCCCAGACAGGGATCTACGTCCCCATATTTCATCAGCCGGTTTATATTGATGGGCAACTGAGCGGATTTGAAACCGCCCCGGGAATTCCCAGGGAGATAATCCGCGCCTGCCCGCCCCTGGAACAGCTCAAACCGTCCCAAACCGTAATTCTGACTGAAAACATGGAATTCGGTGACATGTTTCTGATCGAAGTCAGTCGCGGCTGTCCACGCGGATGCCGTTTCTGCACCTCCGGTTTCATCTACAGCCCGTTCCGACAGCACCCCTATGAAAGCATAGTCAAAGCTGTGGACGCCGGACTGGCCTATCGCAACAAGATCGGCCTGGTCGGCGCAGCTGTCTCCGATTACCGTGATATCGGCAAACTCTGCAGGTATATTGTGGACAAGGGAGCCAAGGTTTCGGTCTCATCGCTCCGTATTGACCGGCTTGATCCGGAAATGGTGGATGCACTGGTGGCCTGCGGTCACAAGACCATCTCAATTGCCCCGGAAGGCGGCTCCCAGCGCATGCGGGACCTGATCCGCAAAAACCTGACCGAACAGCAGATACTGGATGCCTGTGAAATGCTGATTTCACGAGACATCCTCAACCTGAAACTTTATTTCATCATCGGCCTGCCAACTGAAACAGAAGAAGACCTGGAAGAGATGATCCGCCTGGTCAAAGCCATCCGTGAACGGGTTATGGAAATGGCGCGCATCAACAAGCGCCTGGGCGAGATCACGCTTTCCGTCAATCCGTTCATCCCAAAACCTTTTACCCCCCTGCAATGGTGCGGCATGGAGCCGCTAGCGTCACTGGAAAAAAAGGTCAAGTTTCTGGAGAACAGCTTGCGGAGTATTGCCAATGTGAACTTGAAAGTGGAGAGCCTGAAAGGGAGCTATCTGCAGGCGCTGCTGTCCCGTGGCGACCGGCGCTGTTCAGATCTGCTGGAAGAGATGGCACAAGGAAACAACCTGAAAAAAGCCGCCAGAAACTGCGGGGTGGATACGGATGCCCTGGTTTACAGAACAATTCCGCTGGACGCAGTGTTGCCGTGGGATATTTTGACAACAATGGAAAAAGGCCCGCTCAGAATTGAATATGAGCGAGCCTTTGAACTAGTTACTTCCTCTTAAAGTCCGGACTTTTACCAAAGCAGCAGAACAAATAGAGGTCAAAATCAGTCTCTTAGGAATCGATCTGTCATATTATTTTCTAAAAATTCCTGAGCCCATACAGTCGCCTGCTGATCCAGTTCGTTGCGATCTTTCTGACTAACCAGGTTTTTATACCGGAGCTTAAGTCGATCCAGTGTTTTGCAGCGCCCCTGATTAATTTCAGTGACTTTTTTCTGATGGCATATCGCTTCATAAATCTGGGATACCAGCAAATATCCTTCCTGGCTGTATCCCAATACGTCATTATAATCTGCATAATATCGCCCGAGAATCATATGCGAACCCAGGTCTTTATCGGCAATCTGCGTATATGCACTAACCGCATCTTTTAAGGCAACAAAAGCTTTAGGATGGTCTTTTAGAGAAGGTACTGTTTTTCTGGTAGTGTGCTGAACAATTTGCCCTTTGCCATTTTCAATAATTGTTTCCCATGGCTGCTCTCCCAGAATTTCATCTTCTCTACATACAAAACGATTATGCATGATACCGGCATAGTTGATGCCATCTTCTAAATCTCCGTTATCAGCCTGTTCTTTTACATCTGTAATGAAGCTTTGAAACTCCTTAACCTTCTTTTTCCCCAGTAGAACACCACAATCCTCCAAATCCTCGCTTGTAATGACATTAGTCGCCTCTTGCTCTTTCGCAGTAAAACTGGGTACATTTTGTTCGGCAGCCTTACTGAGCCATTTTTCGGATTCAACTTTGTTCTGCGTTACTCCATCGCCATCTCGGTACATAATTCCAAGAGCGTATTGTGCATAGGCATCACCCAGATCAGCAGATTTAAGGAACCATTTTGCTGCTTCAGTTTTGTCCTGCTTTACGCCTTCGCCACTCTTATACATATAGCCCAGAACGCGCTGCGCATCGGCATAACCATGTGCGGCAGCTTTATGTAACCACTTAGCGGCCTCGGTTTTATCCTGAGTTACTCCATCGCCATCTTTATAAGCAAATCCCAAAAAGTTTTCCGCATAGGCATTTCCTTGTTCTGCTGCTTTGCGGTACCACTTTACAGCTTCTGTTTTGTTCAGAATTACACCTTCTCCATGTTCATACATATACCCCAAACCGGCTTGCGCATTATCATGTCCTTGTTCTGCTGCTTTTCGGTACCATTTTACGGCTTCTGTTTTATCCTGTATTACTCCATCGCCATTATCATACATATAACCCATAGATACTTGCGCACCGGCATCTCCCTGTTCGGCAGCCTTATGTAACCATCTTGCAGCCTTAGTTTTATCTTGTGTTACTCCATCGCCTTCATAATACAGATACCCCAGTTTTTTCTGTGCATCGACATTGCCTTTATCAGCTAATAGTTCCATTTCACTTAAAATATTCGCACAATCAACCACATCACCAGCGGGTAATATATTATCAGATTCGGTAGCTGTAATTATTGAAGGACACTCAATGTTTGGAAGCCATTGATACTCTCCATCTTGTTCTTTTAGTGTAACCAATGTTTTCTTTTCCTGTTTTGTTCCAACAAAGGCAGCGCACGTATGAGTAGCTTGTAGTTCACCTTTTGGGCTCCATTTCGGATCTTCAAGATAAGCATTCATATAAGTAATTGAATCGCTCACTACCGTTATGGCGTTTATGCCTTCCCAAAGTGTCTCATCTTTGATGGTTTTCACAATCCACGTAACAGCATCCTTCCCACTAGATTGTCGACTAGCTAAAAATTTACTATAATCTGGTGACAATATAACCGAGTGACCTGCATTAATAGTCTTCCCTGTCACTGCGCTCATCAAGATAACACTATCCATAATGTCATCTTTTGCTTCGATCAAATGAACTTTAGCTTTTTTATTATAGCCACAATAATAGTACCTCACACCGTTATCAGGATCCTCAAGTAGCGTATCCTTGAATAATCTGTACCCTCCTTGCCACTTAATTTGAAGAGTGTGTTTTGAAATCCTTTTAGCCCCATTCACCCCTCTTTTTAATGATTTGAAATTATTGTTTTCATTCTCTGAACAAATAATTTCGTCACCACCAGCTTTTGCTTGGCTATGAATAATCATGCAGATGATTGCAATGAATGGTATTAAAAATTTTATTTTCATATATCGATTTCACCTCCAACTGAGATATGTGCAGCAACGTTTGTTATGCTTAGTAAATAGTGACCTTAAAGGGACAGGCTGGCTATTGCAAATAACCAGCCTGTCCCTTTTAAGAAGTTCCGGCCTGTATCCCTGTGCATGACGCAATAACTTCATCTCTATCACCTTGAATATAATGTAATGGTAATGTATCAAGTAGATGATTATTTTTAGAAAAAACAAAAAGAGCACAAATGCCGTTTAATGCTTTTACTGATGCATAAGAACCAGGGATAAGTCTAAATTGTATCTCGTTATTTAATAAGACATCGAAAGATTGCTCAAGTCTAAAAAAATCCGTAAGACCATTATTGTTATCTTCTTTAATTACTTTTCGAACCACTGCCTCCAGCTTTTCAAAATCAGCTTTTTCAATCTGTTTAAGCTTGATAATTTCATTTGCAAAAGCTTGGCTGGTCATCAAGATTGAAATATATAGCAGAAACGCAACTGACCTAAATTTTTTAAATAATATTGTCAGCGACATTTTAACTCTTCACCAACACCCAGAAGATCTTTCCGTTTTAGCCAACCAATAGTTTCGCTTTTTTTGCCAAAATATTGCACGTAGACGCGATCAATTACTTTATTTTCATCTATTACTGTGACGACATCTCCGCAGCTTACATAAGCCTTTCTGGGGTTCTTACTACCTGCCGAATTATAAAAATAACTTCTATTGGCCAATACTACTCGTTTTTCTAACCAGTAATTTTGACGTGGCATAGCTCTTTCCAAAGGCTCATTGTTAACAATCGCTGTAGCGTTCTTACAGCCAGCAAAGATAGAATCCAATTTAACGACAACAGCATCCTCTCCGGTACTTACAGGTAAAATTTTACCAGTTACAGAATTACTGCTAATTTTCCCATCTAACCCAACTTCATTTGCTATAATAGTGCCGCTTCCATCGGCTTGAAGTTTGCCGTAAAAATAGAATTCACATTGCCATAATAGTTTTTTTGTCACTTCATCAAATGGACCAGTCAACCTAAACTCGCCAGACACTGTATGTTCATCTTCATTTACGCCAAGGTGGAGGGTTTGTGCATCATTCTTTCCTGAATAGATTCCTGAATAGAATGGTGTTGGCGTTTCTTGCGCTTGTGAATATGACGTTAAAAACAACAAATACAAAAACAGACAAATATATTTTTTCCTTATCACGTCTTCTTCCTCCATTATATTTTGTTGCAGATGAAGAAAAGGGGGTTGGCTGCTTATAGATAATTACGTAGCATGTCCTCTGTCTTAGGCAGAAAATCTTTCATGTTAAATCATGGCGTCAGTTATATAATTATTTTATTCATTATTTCTTCTTTAAATTCCCAAGTACATCTTTCATGTTTCTGATTCTGCTACTTGCTGCCTTAATTGATAAGGCTTGATTAAAAATGAATTTTTGTGAGGCTGGCTCATAGACATAAACAACAGCTTCCGGTTCAAGTGATTTGTTTCCTGATGTAGTGAAATCATAAAGTGCGATGATATCATTTGCTTTATCTGAGTTTACATCTTTAAAGCTAATAGACAAAACCCCATTACATGGCAATTCATCATTGTCATTTAGTGATGGTTCTAAATCTTGCAAAATGTGAAAACCAGGCATCTTATAAATTCTAATTAAGCACTTACGACTTTCACCACTAGTGTCATTTGGCATATATGTAAAAGGTACAACTTTATATGTTTGGTCAAGGGTCTTAAACGTAAGAATTTGACTTGATTGAATAAATATATAACTCACCCCCATATTTGTTTGTGCTTTATTCTGGTAATCAGTTTCTATTTTTTCAGATACAAAATCGGGCAACTCTTTTTCCATTGAATAACCTGATGTTGCATGAACAAATAAACCTACAATACAGAATGCTCTTATCAGCTTAAAGTAATTCACTTCTTCCTCCGTTTTGCAACAATTTGGTCATATTTTTCTTTTAATTGTTTATCGTAACCTTTTATCCAATATTCATCTCCGTTATATGCCCTTGCGATTTCTTTCCAATTTTTATTGCGGGCTGCTTTAAGGCAATTTTTTTCAATAAATTTAGTGACAGCATCTAATTGCTTTCTTTCACTTTCTGACATCATAGCAACAAAATCTCTTACTGAAGAGTAACCACAGGTTATATAATTAAATCCCATTATCTGGTACTTTCCCCATGAACATGATTGTAATGCGATTTCTGGAGAGAGCTTATATGCTTTTGCTAATCTTTTGTATTGATTATCTCCATATCTTTCAGCATCTGGTATTGCTTTACCTTTTTTGTCAAACCTATCTGAAGTATAAGCTTTTTTGCATGAAATATCAGAATTGGATTTATCATATTTCCTTTTTGTCAATTTTGAGAACCAATGACGTTCATATAAAATTGTCGGGCGTTTTTTCTTATCAAAAGCATTTCTCTTAGATTCCTGTGCTTCAATAGCCAAAAAGATTTCAATTTCAATTTTCAGCTTATTTGCTGCTTTGATATAATCTTCATCTGAAATTTTATCTCCATTATAACTTTTCAGAAAATCCAATTTCTCCTGATCATTCGAAACTTTTTTAACAGGCAAACCGTTCTTGTCGTATTCCTGTACTGATTTCTGTCCCTTGCCATCACCATAATCACTATGCGGCTTACCTTTGGCTTCTGTTGATTCTGGCTGTTCAGACGGTTTTACCGGTTTTTTATCAGTTTCCTTGGGGTCGCGTATCGGATTACCCTTGGCATCTTTGGGGTGCTCCATGGTTTCGCCTTCATACTTTGTTGCTTTACTCTTGCATGTAACCAACTTGTTGCCCCAATCAGAAGGTGCTGCTTGAAGCAGTTCCCATGACCCGTTCGCACGACCAATGGATATTTTTACAATATCTTTTGGCGATTTGGTTATTATGCTTGGCAATATTCCGCAGGGGCCTGTCGTTAGTATCTTGCTCTTGCCGTTATATTCAAGGCGCATCTTAGCACCTGATATCGGGTTATGATCTTTATCAATCAACAGAACTTTCACTTTGCAAACAGCTTTTGCGCTTAGAGCTATTCTTTGACCTTCGCTCGGTTGCTCGGTGTTGTTCATGCCGTTTATTTTACGCAAATTTCCCGCAGTAGTCCCATTACGTAGTGCTATTTCGTCAAGGTTTTCCCCTTTTTTAACAATATAAAACAGACTGGCTTTAGCCATTTTCCACCTCCAAGCCATCTTCTTCATCATCGTCTTCTATCATTTCAAACTCTTCCGTTATTTCCCACATCCCGGCGCCAGCCCAGGCAACTATCTGCTCTTTGTTTTTGGTGTAAAAACGATTGGTAACACCATGCTCATCTGTTGTCAGAGTCGCTATATGTGTTCCGTCAGGTCTTGTGATTTTTACCGGCATTCCGGCATAGTTTATATCATTATGGTTGCCAGCTTCATGCATCTCACAGAAATCAAACTGCAAACTATAGTTCTGCTTTTGCGGCATCTCATTTGATACCGCTATCCCCTCCGGCTTAACAATATTCATCCTGGCCGCTTTCATGGTAATACTGCTGCCGTCAATGGTGATGCTTGACGAACCGGATTTGAAAATAATCTTGGTGTTGGCGTCCATTACAAACTCTTCGTCGGCTTTTACCAGATGTTTCCCTGCCACGGTTTCTGTCAGGTTGGCCCCGATATTTGAGGTCCGGTCGCCTATGACATCTTCAACCATGGTTGTTCCCACAAAGACCGCTTTTGCCAGGCCGACCTCTTCGGTTTTGGCACAGGCTACGGTTTCGTTCAGTATGCCACCGACGGAGATCTGATACAGCCCGCCGATGGACAGTTCTTTGGCTGCTCCCACGGTTTCCATGAAGTTGATACCAACGGTTTCGGTTTTATTGCCGCCGGTTGTTCTGGTTTCGTTGACGCCGATTGCTTCGGTGTGGTTTACACCGACCTGAATGGTTTTATTGACTCCGATGGTTTCGCTCTGGTTCATGGTTACGAATTTGGTGCGGTCGTTGCCGACGTTCAGTGTTTCGTTATGGCCGACTCTCTGCCCCTTGTCGTTTTTGATCAGGATATTCCAGTCTTTCTCTCCCTGCAGGTAAACTTCTTCTTTGCCGATCTGGTCTTCAAAGCGCAGTTCGTTGAAGTTGGCGTCGGTTCCGCCTGGGGTGCTTCTGGTCTTGATGCCGCTTTGGGTTTTGTTGGCTGGAAGTGCATAGTTGGGCTGTTTGATTGCATTGACTACGCTGCCGGTGATGATCGGGTAATCCATGTCGCCGTTGATGAAGGAGACGAGGACTTCATCTCCAACACGGGGGATGAACTGGCTGCCGTAACTGTTGCCGTTCCAGAACTGGATGGTACGCAGCCAGCAGGAGCTTTGCTCGTCCATTTTACCTTCACGGTCAAAGTGGAACTGAACATTGACACGGCCATATTCGTCAGGCCAGATTTCTTCGTTTTTGGGGCCGGTGACTATTGCGGAGAGCAGGCCGGGAACCATGGGTTTGGAGTGGTGCAGTTCCGGGCGGTAGGTTACGGTGGATGGTATGACCATGAAGATGTTGCTGTAATTTGGTGTGGTGTCTTCAGGTGCCAGTTCTTTGAGGACGGTTGGCTGCTGGCCTTCATGGGCAATTCCGAACAGGAAATATTCCTGGTTGAATTGTTCAATGTTGTGGCCGCTCAAGGTGAATGTGGCACCGGCGGTCAGGCGGGTGCAGTTGCTTTGGCCTCGGCCTTTTTCCTTTAAAGCGGCCATGGATTCCAGCCGGATTTGAGCCTGGTGATCGCCTCTTTTTGTTTCTCCGTGGCTGCCGGGATAACTGTAGATTTCGAATTCTTCGTCTTTGTTATTATATTCAGCTTTGGAATCAGTTTTAAGGTTGGCGGATGGTGTTTTGAAGTTGTAGTTGGTATGGGTATGAACGCTGGAACGCATGCGGTCCGAGTAGTCGAATGAGGAGATGCTGATCTTGTTTGCGCTGACCATCCCGCCGCTGTTGAACGGGATGGAGGTGTCGCCCTCTATATCCTGGTAAAAAGCATCTGTGTCGCAGAAAACCAGTACATGTTTGTCTTTGTAATGTTCAAAGAAGTAGAAGATGCCTTCTTTTTCCAGCAGGCGGGAGATGAAATGCAGGTCGGTTTCGTTGTACTGCATGTTGAATTTGTTGAAGATGTCATCATGCTCCAATCTGAACTCATAGAGATCGGAGGTGATGCCGCTTTCTTCCAGTATCTTGCCGATAATGTCCTGCAGTTTCGTGTCCTGGAAGATGCGGCAGTTCTGTTTCAGGGATAACAGCCACAATGACGGGACCAGTTGCGCTTCGTAGATATGAAAACGCCCTTTGCTTCCTGAGTGCCTGAATTTACGGATGATGCCATGAAAATATCGGTCTGGACTACCAATCCCTTCCGGATTGACAATGGTCAGCAGCCCTTCCTGTTGGACAATCTCTTCACAGGGAATAATCTGTTCACTGGCCAGGGTCAGGTTTGCGACGGAAATATGGGAGATATTCTCGGAGGCGGTAAAGTCAAGGACTGATACATCATAGTTCAAATCCAGAAATTCAAAGGTAAATTGAGCGCTGCTGGCTGACATTTGTCGACTCCTTTATTATCGAACATCATTATTCAACATGTTGAATTTGATGCTATTTTTCAAAGGAAC
>JBGSQR010000569.1:0-2977 GCA_041737975.1 Geobacterales bacterium
GGGTGATCGGGTAACCCGCAAAGAAATTGCAACCGGCATACAATGCGCCAAATGCGGCGGCTTCGTTGCCTTGTAGGAATGCTACTTTGTTTGCCACTTTGAATTCCTCCATGATTATTTAAGGACTAGGGAAATACCTGGATTGCAAAGTCCGGACAGCGCAGTTCACACTGCATACACTTGATGCAAGCTTCAAGGTTCTTGACTGATACGCAGGTGCCTTTTATTTCCAATACCTGCTTGGGGCAGAACTCAACGCAGATGTAACAAGCTTTGCAGTTCTTTTCGTTAATGCGGATTTCGGGTAATTTGGATTCCATTTGTAAATAGCTCCTTGAATGGTGTCAGGCATGCCTGTTAGACAATAGTATTTTTAAAACCAATTGCGCCCGTTAAAAATGACAAGATGTACAAAACCATCTACAAACAAGCCCTTAAAGACTACCAGAGTTCTGCATAAATTCAAGCTTTGCAGTATTTATTTACTGTTGCATTTACTACGGCTTGAAAACAATATCACCCAAAAACAAATAATTAAAATATATAATAACTATCAAATTGATAATTATTTATTATCTAAACAATGACAGTTTATTCCTCTCAATAATTACAATCTGAATTCAAAATTCAATTTATCAAATATGAATCTGGCCATAAAAAACAAAAATAATTTATAAAAAAACCTTCGAAGTTCATTAACTCCGAAGGCTTTATCAGACTTTTGTATCAACAATTGTAGATTCTACTCATCCACCGACTACCAATTCTGGATTTTACCTCAGCATACTTGGGAGTACTGTAATAAACCAAGGAAACATTGTCAGGATGACCAGAGTCACCAACAATGCAAACAGGTATGGAAGGGCTGCAACCATAACACGCTCTATCGGAACTTTTGTAATGGCGCTGGCAACAAACAGATCAAGACCAACTGGCGGCGTGATACAGCCAATTGCAAGGTTTACAACCATCAAAACGCCAAAAAAGAGCGGATCAATACCAAGTGTTTTGGCCACAGGAAGAAAAATAGGTGTCATAATAACAACTGCTGCAGATGCATTGACCATTGTACCCGCAACAAGCAGCAAAATGTTCAGTGCCATCAAAAACATAACCGGAGATGACGTAATCGAAACAACGAATTCGGCAATTTTGTGAGGGATCTGAAGATTTGTCAGCAACCAGCCGAAAACGTTGGCTGCACCAACAAGAAACATGATCATGGTCGTACCGATTACTGCCTGAAAAATAATCTTTGGAAAATCCTTGAATTTAAGTTCCTTGTAGATGAACAGACCGACAAGAATCCCGTAAACTGCTGCTACCGCTGCGGCTTCAGTCGGCGTGAATATACCACCATAAATTCCGCCAATAATGATAACCGGTGTCATCAATGCAAAAAATGAATCCTTGAATGCCTTCAATACACCGACAAATGAAAAACGACCTTCCGGTGCAATTCCTCTTTTTTTAGCGAGGTACCAGCTGACAATCATCATTGACAGACCCATCATCATACCCGGTATAAACCCACCAACAAACATATCTCCAATAGAGCAGTCTGCGATAACACCATAAACTACCATGGTAATAGACGGAGGAATTACAATTCCTACCACTCCACTTGAAGCGACGATTCCTGTAGCCCACTCTCGACTATAGCCTTTTTTCTCCATCTCATTAACCATAGTCGTACCAAGTGCAGCTGTAGTAGCAGCGGAGGAACCCGATATTGCAGCAAAGAAACAACCTGATACCGATACGGTCTGAGCCAGACCACCTGTAAATGAGCCGACAAGTGACTGAGAAAATGACACCAAACGTGTTGTCACACCACCGGCGGACATGAATGCACCGGCCAGCATAAAGAACGGAACGGCCATAAACGAAAACGAGTCAATACCTGAATACATGATCTGTGAGATCATAACCAATGGCATATCCATAAAAAAAACAAGAATTACCGCTACCGAAAGACAGAGAGTAAACGCGACTGGCACTCCGAGAGCAGTGAGTAAAAGAAATGTACCAAACAAAACGTATTCCATATTCGCCTCTCTTATCTCTTATTCACTTAATTCTTTGTGTTTTAAACCGTATCCCTTGATTATCCTGACTGTATCTCTGAACAGGTAAAGCATCATAAGAACACAGCTGATTGGTATAACGACATAAATATAACTCATCGAAATTTCAAGCCCCGGCGACTCCTGAAATGTCATTATTTCAGTCATCTTGGCCCCCTGCACAAGCAGGATGGAGATAAACACGTAACTGCAAACAAGTATGAATAGCTCCAGAAATTTGCCAAATGGCTTACCCTTATAACGTTCCGGCAGAAATTCAACGGCCAGGTGACCGGATTCCCCCATTATCAAAGCAGACCCCAGAAACACAACGTATACAAACAGGAATCTGGCCAGCTCTTCTGACCATTCCGGAGTGTAATCAAAACAATAGCGGGTAATTACCTGAGCAAAAATAGTTACCAACATGATCATCATCGCCACGCAGGAAAACCAGTACAAAACAGCTCTAACCTTATCCAGTATTTTATCTAACATTATTAAGCCTCCCGAAAAAAAACCCGGATGTTGTCATCCGGGTTTTTAAAAGCCAATTAAACTCTAATTTTCCAGAGCTTTGACTTTATCGATATTTTTCTGACCAACGGTTCGGCTAAGCTTTTTGTAAATAGGTTGAGTTGCTATCATAAAAGGTTTTCGATCTACTGTAATTACCTGCATCTTCCCTGTCTTCTTAATTTTATCCCAAAATACGCTATCCTCATGCTCTGAGAGTTTACGCTGCCAGGCAATAGCTTCTGTTGCTGAAGATTGAATAATGGCTTGTTGAGCAGGAGTCAGTTTTTTCCAACTTGACATGGAAATAAGAACTGGCTCTGGTGCATAAGCATGCCCGGTAAGTGAAGCATATTTCTGTACTTCATAAAATCTCTTGGTAAAGATATGTGCAC
>JBGSQR010000576.1:0-2343 GCA_041737975.1 Geobacterales bacterium
AACAAAAACTTCTTGCGTGGTTATGATTACCAAGGAGCTTCCGGAAGGAGCAATTGGGGAAGAGGAGGAGACGAAGTAGGTATCGGTGCCGATTTTAAAGACTCGCTTTACAAGCCAGGCGGTTGGAATATGTCATTGATGGGATTTGGTGAGGTTTTGCCTTATCATGAAAACAAAATGCATTTAGACTTTACAAAAACCGATAAATGGGGAATTCCTCAGATTGTTTTTGATGCTGGATTTAAGAAAAATGAATTAGAAATGCGGAAGCAAATAAAAGCAGATGCCGTTGAAATGCTGGAGGCATCAGGTTTCAAAAATATTCGGTCATTTGACAATTCAGGAGGAATGGGCGTTGGAGTGCATGAAATGGGAACCGCCAGAATGGGCAAAGATCCCAAAACCTCGGTGCTGAATGGAAACAATCAACTGCATGGCGTTAAGAATATGTTCATCACTGACGGAGCGTGTATGACAAGTTCAAACTGTGTGAATCCATCGATAACCTACATGGCACTGACAGCTCGAGCAGCTAACTATGCAGTAGAGGAACTCAATAAGCATAATCTATGAGTCTGTAGAGGTAAAGACGCAATGCATTGCGTCTCAAGCGTAGGCAGACGCAATGCATTGCGTCCCGGTGTATAGGTAAAGACGCAATGTATTGCGTCTTAAGCATGGATAGGACGCAAGCTGTTGCGTCTCGAGCATAGATAAGACACAAGTCGTTACGTCTCAATAACCAAAAGAAACAATAAAATGAACAGAAGACAATACATAAAAAATACAGCGGCTGCTCTGGGAATAACCCTAACAGGAATCTCGATGTCGGAAATGTTAGTATCCTGCCAGTCACAAGCCAAGTTGGATTGGAAACCATCTTTTTTTACAAATAATCAAGCCGCTTTAATTGCTGAAATAGCTGAAACCATTCTTCCAAAAACCAAAACTCCAGGAGCGAAAGAAATGGCGGTTCCGCAGTTTATTGATAAAATGGTTAAGGAAACGATGGATGAGGCCTCCCAGAAAAGTTTAGTTGAAGGACTAGAGACTTTTGAAGACGAGGTTAAAACTAAGTATTATACCGATTTTATATCGCTGAAAGCCGACCAGAAGAAAGAGTTTTTGGAAAAGTTGGATAAAGAAAAACCACGCTCAGGCCTTAGTATGTGGGGTATTGATTTGGAAAAAGACGCTCCAAAGCCTACTTTTTTCAAGATAATCAAGGGCTTGACAATATTTGGATTTTACACTTCGGAAGAAATTGGCAGAAATGTATTGGTATATGATCCAGTTCCAGGTGAGTATATTGGTTGTATGCCATTAAACGGTCAAAACTCTTGGACTGAATAATAAAATCAGCACAGTAAAGGACAGTTTAAAAAAACAGAAAATATATTTTTGTAAAAAATAAATAGAAATCAAATTTCATTCAAATGTCATTTAATAAAGATTCATTTAAGCATGCCAGTTACCTATGGGATGATGCCAAAGCAGCAGAATTAGCGGGTGACGAAGTAGCACTTTTTATATATAGATCTAATCTTTTAGGGGCCGACCTTAGGTTAACCAATTATGGAGGTGGCAACACTTCAGTAAAAATTACAGACAAAGACCCTCTGACGGGAAAAGAAACAGAGGTAATGTGGATCAAAGGTTCTGGTGGAGACATAGGGACCTTGAAAAAATCTGGATGTGCTGCTTTATATATGGATAGATTATTGAATCTTGAAAATGTATACAGAGGTATTGCGTTTGAAGATGAAATGGTGGAGCTTTTCAATCACTGCATATTCGATTTAGCCTCAAAAGCTCCTTCCATAGATACGCCTTTGCATGGCTTTTTACCTTTTAAGCATATAGATCACCTTCATCCTGATGCCGCAATTGCAATAGCAGCTGCAAAAGATGGTGAAAAAATAACTGAAGAGCTATTTAACGGAGAAATCGGTTGGGTAGGCTGGCAAAGGCCAGGTTTTGATTTAGGCTTAAAATTGAGAGCATGTCTTCAGGAAGCTGCAGATAAAGGTATAGCTTTGAAAGGTATAATGTTGGGCTCACACGGATTGTTTACTTGGGGAGATACTGCATATTCGAGTTATATCAATACATTAGAAGTTATAGAAAAATGTGCTCAATATTTGGAAGATAACTTTGGAAAAACTAGACCAGTTTTTGGTGGACAAAAAATCGAAAGTTTAGAAGAAGCAGAAAGAAAAGCAAAAGCTGCAGCTTTAGCACCAACATTGAGAGGATATTGTTCTTCAGAACGAAAAATGGTTGGGCATTTTACGGATGATAATAGAGTTTTGGAATTTATCAATTCAAATGATTTGGCAAAAT
>JBGSQR010000339.1:0-15685 GCA_041737975.1 Geobacterales bacterium
ACCAAAAATTGAAACCAAAATAATGAACAAATTAATAGGGACAAGCATTCCTCTGCCGACCTATGCAACCAACGGTTCCGCAGCAATGGACCTGCGCGCCTGTATTGAAATCTCCCTTACTATTCAGCCCGGAGAAACTGTTCTGGTGCCAAGCGGGATTGCAATCAGCATACACGATCCCGGCCTTGTGGCGCTTATAGTCCCTCGCTCCGGCCTGGGAATAAAACACGGCATTGTGCTTGCAAATACAATCGGTGTTATCGACTCAGATTATCAGGGTGAAATCGGTATTGGAATTCATAACGGGGGCAAGTCCGCCTATACAATTGAGCCGGGTGAAAGAATTTGTCAGATGATGTTTGTCCCTGTAACCCAGGTTTCTCTATCGATAGTTGAAGATTTCAGCCAGGAAAGTAATCGGGGTGCGGGCGGATTTGGTCACACAGGAAGAGATTAATTCTATTTTAAGTTCATGCTCCGCCTTTATTTTGCAGGCGGAGCACAACCTCACTTTCAACGTCAAACATTTTATTATAAATGAAGAATATCTGGTGTTAGTCCCAGGCTGCTCGCTTTTCCCATCACCTCAAGATTCAGACATTCACCACTAAAAAAAGTACTACCCATCTCTTGAATATCCTCAACAGAGACTTTGTCAAAGCCATCCAGAATATCTTCAATAGTTGGTTGTTGCTTCATATATATTTCATTTTTAGCCAACCTGATCATCAGACTCTCACTGCTCTCCAGTGACATCAATGTTTTACCCTTCAACTGCTCACGAGCCGAATCAAGCTCATGCTGGGTAACTTTTTCATTTTTCAACCGCGACATTTCAGCCAAAGCAATGTCAATTACTTCAAGACAGTGTGCCTTTTCCGTACCGGCATAAACAACTATCGCCCCGGAATCAGCATGAGAAAGAATGTAGGAGTAAACTGAATAGGCCAAACCTTTCTTCTCTCTGACCTCCTGAAACAGACGAGAACTCATTCCACCTCCCAAAATGGTGCTGAGAAGGAACTGAGTGTATCTGTCAGGATGATTCTGTGGCAAGGCAGATGTACCGAGACAAATCAATATCTGCTCCAAATCTCGGTCACAGAGATTTACATGTTTACCACTATGGCATAATACCGGTTGTAGTTCTGGAATCCATGATGAATTCAGGTCAGAATAAGCTTTCTCAACCAATGAAACCAACTCGGCATGATTTACATTGCCAGCAGCTGAAATAATCACGTCCTGCGGGCGATAGCGTGACTGTTTGTAGGCAATTATTTCATCACGGGTCATGCTGCTGATAGTGTTTACAGTTCCAAGTATTGAAGCCCCGAGCGGATGACCGTTCCAAAAATTTTGATGAAAACGATCATGAATAAACTCATCAGGAGAATCGTCCCGCATCTTGATTTCCTGCAGAATCACCTTGCGTTCACGTTCAATTTCTTCTGCGGGAAAAACTGAATGTAGAAAAATATCCGTTAGAATATCCGTTACCTTTGGAAGAAACTTAGCAAGCACCTTGGCATAATAACAGACATACTCATGCCCGGTAAATGCATTGAGAATTCCTCCCATGGAGTCAACTTCCATGGAAATCTGTCGTGCCGTACGTTTGTCTGTACCTTTAAAAAGAAGGTGTTCAATGAAATGGGCAACCCCATTCAGTTCCGGTGTTTCATGCCGCGAGCCATTTGCCACCCAGACACCAATTGAGACTGTGTGCATATGCTCAACAGACTGAGAAACGACTCTGACACCATTTTTTAAAATAGTTGTAGATACCATGTCCATAATCATACCCTGCTTTTATTAAAAATCAAACCCGACAACAGCTTAGTAAAGAAGATTGCTTAAATACCACATTGACGAAATGAATACCACCACCCAAATTTCAAATTGAATAAACTGTTTTATAAAATAAAAGAATAACTTGCAGCATTAGCAGTATGTTTGCTAAAAATGAACTCATATTCTGCTTTAAAAGAAAAAGAGGTTTACTAGATGAAAATAATTACAACCACAATACCTGATGTACTGATAATTGAGCCCAAAGTATTTGGCGACGATCGAGGCTTTTTTTTTGAAAGCTTCAACGAAAAAGCCTGGAAGGAACAAACAGGTGTTAATGCATGTTTTGTACAACACAATCATTCCCGCTCAAAAGGTGGAGTACTGAGAGGGCTTCACTATCAGATTCAGAACCCTCAAGGAAAACTTGTACGAGTTGTCTGCGGAGAGGTATTTGATGTAGCAGTTGACATCCGTAAAAGCTCACCCACTTTTGGACAGTGGTTTGGAACCAGGCTGTCAGCAGAAAACAAGCTGCAAATGTGGGTCCCTGCTGGATTTGCCCATGGTTTTTATGTAACATCTGAATATGCAGAGTTCCTGTACCTTACAACAGATTTTTATTCTCCTGAGAACGAACGCTGCATAGCCTGGAATGACCCGGACCTTAATATAACCTGGCCTATTAATGGCGAGCCTTCTGTCTCTGATAAGGACCACCACGGAAAAACATTCAAGGCTGCCGAGCTATTTCTGTGATATAATTTGAAGTGTTTTTCTGGACTATTTTATTAAAATATAAACTTCTTGTTCTACTTTGTATTAACTAAAATGATCCCCACCTCAGGAGTTCTATATGCCAAAAGTGCTGATTCCACTTGCAGATGGATTTGAAGAAATCGAAGCATTGGCTGTTGTAGATGTATTGCGTAGGGCTGAATTTGAAGTTGTGCTGGCAGGACTACATGACGGTCAGACCGTCAGCGCCAGAAACGTTAGCCTGGTACCGGACAACTATATCGACAACATAAAATCAGATGGATTCGATATGATAGTTCTTCCAGGCGGCCAACCAGGCACTAAAAACCTGGCTGCCGATAAACGAATCAAACGTCTGCTAAAGGAGTTTAACGATAAAGGTAAATTGATCGGAGCCATTTGTGCTGCCACGACAGTGCTTGCTGATGCCGGTGTAATAAACAACAAACAGGTGACCTGTTATCCGACTTACAGCAATAAACTTGGCAGTGCCCAATACAAAGACAAAGCAGTTGTAACTGACGGTAATATTATCACCAGCCAGGGCCCTGGCACAGCGATAGCATTTGCTTTGGCAATTGTTGCCAGACTTGCAGGTGCTCATACAGCTGAAACAATCGAAAAGGCAATGCTTGTCCAGTCACCGGTACACAAAGAAAACCTGTGGGGACCACATCTCTTCAACAGCACTATCCAGGCCCTTCTCTGGGCATTGGAGATGAAGGATGCCTACACTCAAGGTCACTCAAAAAGAGTTTGTGAATATTCAATGAGCGTTGGTGAAAAACTGAAGTTTACTGAATCAGAAATGCGTGACCTTTATCTTGGAGCAATGCTGCACGATATCGGCAAGATTGCCACTGAACATGGAATATTAAAAAAGACCGAGACACTTAACCTGCGGGAAGAGACCATCATTCGTGAACATCCACTCAAAGGCACACTTTTCATAGTTGGCATTGATAACCTGGACAAAATAGTCCCAACCATCCTGCATCACCATGAACGTTGGGATGGCGAAGGCTATCCAACCAGACTAAAAGGCGAGCAAATCCCGCTTCACGCCCGTATAGTTTGCCTTGCTGATGCCTATGCTGCAATGTGCTTTCCAAGATCATACCGCCCGGCTCTGGACAAGGAAACGGCAATAAAGGAGATTCAAAAAGAAAAGGGTCTTCAATTTGACCCTTATCTGGCAGACATTATGATTGAATGTATCAATGAATCGCCATTCTACATGAAGGATTTCAGTTATTATTTTTCAGCTTAAGATATTGTCTGGCCAATAAGGAAAAACAGAATAAAAGCAGATTCATCATTACTATCGTGGCACTGGCGGGTAAATTGCTATAAAAAGAGACAAAAATACCAGTCACAACTGAGATACTCCCTTGAATGGCAGCATAAGCCACACATGACTTGAAACTTCTCGACAATTGTAACGCAGAAACAGCGGGCAAAATCAACAAAGCTGAAATAAGCATGATGCCGACTAGCTTCATGGCCAGAACAACCGACAGCGCAGTTAGAAGCACCAATACAGCATTGATGATATTGGTTCGCACACCAGAAACTTTTGCCAGTTCTTCACTGAAAGTAATGGATACAAGTTCGTTATAAAAAAGTGTTAAAAGAACCGCTACCAAACAAAACAGACCAGCCGCAATATAGACCTCTTCCGTACTAATTGATAAAATATTTCCGAATAGATAACTTAACAGATCTACGTTATATCCGCCGCCTATACTGGCCAGGATAATACCTGCCGAGATTCCAACGGCAGACACGATCCCAATGGCAGCATCCCCGCTAATTCTGGCTTTTTCCGTTAACTTTAAAATCCCAAGAGATGATAATAAAACCAGAGGCAGAGAAACAAATAAAGAAGAGGCAGAATATAGTTTTAATGCCAGTGCAATGGCAGTACTTCCAAAAGTAACATGGGCCAAACCGTCACCAATCAGAGACATACGCCGCAAAACCAGAAAAACACCCAGCACAGAGCAAAGCAAGGCAATCAATGTCCCAGCCAACAAGGCACGCTGGATAAAACCGTAGGAAAGTATTTCTATCAAATTCATTTCAATGCCTGTGGCAGATTATATGTTGTGATTGATGTCCGAAAAGTTCAGACATCTCTTTTGAATGGCAGAATTGATCGAAACTGCCGAAGAATAGCAGTTTTTTATCCAGATAAAGCATTTTTGAGGCATGCTGACCAATAACTCCGGTATCGTGAGTTACCAGGAGAACCGTTACACCGCTGGTAAGGTTAATGTCAGAGACCAGACGATAAAACCGCTCTCTTGTTTCAGGGTCTAGAGCAGCTGTCGGCTCATCTAGAATTAGAAGTTGAGGATCATTTACCAAAGCACGCGCCAGCAATGCCCTTTGCTGCTGACCTCCGGAAAGCTCACCGATCAGCTTTTTACGTAAATCGTAAACCCCCAAAAGGTCCAGCACACTAGCAACTTTTTCCTTATCCTGTCGAGTAAACCTTCTGGGAAATTTTTTCAAAGACAAAAGCCCAAGCTCTGTAGTTTCCTGAACGGTTGCAGGAAAAACCGGATTTAGAAGAGACATGTTCTGCGGTAAATACCCAACCCTACCCCATTCATCAAACTTATCTGATGGCTTACCAAATAAAAAAGCTTTTCCATCGGTAATGTCACACAAACCAAGCAAAGCCTTAACGAATGTACTTTTCCCGGAACCGTTAGGACCTACTACACCGACATAGTCACCTGTTTCTATGGTAAGGGTAATGTCTTCCAGTACTTTACCAACGCTGTAACTGCAACATAATTGATCAGTTCGGACTATTTCAACAGGCATGTAATACCTTTTAGCAGATTTCAAAAAGACATTGTAGTTTTAATTAAGTAACAATTTTGAGTCAAATTTCAAAGTCTGCTGGGCGATTTATAAGATTGGAAACAACAGGCAGAAAATACAAAAGAAGTATTGTTATTAAATTTTATTATTATTGAAACATCAGCAACTATATTCTCTAAAATAAAGATTTAGCTAAATAAAAAACAGCTAATATGCATATAAAACTTCTATATTTGCTTGACCTGAAGCAAGATTTTGTCGTTCACCCTGAATTTCTAACCTATAAATATATGGAAAGTGTTGAGGTGTAATATAGGTGTTTGATTCTGCTACACCAGCACCTTCAAGCTGAAGCCCGCTTCTATCGGAATTACCTTTCTGGGTATCAACTATTTTGGAATATACAATAAATGGATTTCCACTTACAGGAGATAAAGTTAAGCTCAAGTCAGGACTTTGTTTTGGGTTCGATGTACTACTACAATCAACAGGCCAATTTGCTGTTGAATTAGTTAGTTTAGCTTGTAAACATTTTTGATCAGCAACTTGAAGCATTGAACCAAATCCTTTACTAGAGTCTGTAAGATCAGCAGCGAGAGTAGCACTGGAATAGTTCCTGAATATCATCGGCATTACATCCTTAGTAAGTATCTCTGTGCCACCATAGGCCGCTTCTAGAGAAGTCTTATATCTCTTATTCATACCTGATACCGACGTTCCGCGAGTGATCATTAAAAGCAATGACATTACAATACCAAGAGAAATTAATGTCAGCATCAAGGCTGTTACTAGCGCAACACCGTCGTTATTATTTATATATTTCATAAATCACCTTCCGCTACTGATTCGCGGGTAGATTTTTTGGACGAACAACAATACGATACAGTTTCCAGCGATAATTCAAAAGACCCGCAGTTGCAATATCATATGATCTAGTTAAAGCAGTCTCTCCTGTACCACCAACCATAATCGGCGAAGGACTGGTAAAGCCTGGATCGCGCCTTCCATCCTGGGCAAGGATGTAGGCTTTGATTATTTTCAGGTTGTTCCTGATATTTGGAATTGTAGCCGAACTGCTGTTGTTTGTAGTTGACAACGCATCCTGAACTTGATTGCCCAAACCAAGTACTGATGCAGGACACAAACCATTACAAACAGAGCCATCAGCATTAGAATATGAATCCGTCATGCCGTCACTGTTCATATCCCATTCAAGCACTACCTGCATATCAGCGACACAATCAATAAGTGGAATATAGGTCAATTTACCATTTGAATGATTTACAGTTGCCTTATAAAGTATCCCGACATTTGGTGCACAAACGGCTGGAACATTTGTTGATGGTCTGGCAACAAAATAATCTGATCTATTGAATGGCATGCGAAGAGTGGCAACAGCGCTGATTCCGTAAGCAGTATAAACCGAGTTATTTAGAGCAGCCAACGCATTAAATGCCGCAGATCCAAATGAAAAATAGAAGCTCTCTGGTCCTGTGCCATCTTCCACAAGTGTTGAAGTCTGAATTGTACTGGTAATTTGTCTTTTTAATAATACAACTTTGTCGCTACCATCAAAATTTTCTGCTCCAGACTGCCAGGCGTGCGGAGCGACTGTGCCCGAATCAAATTCGAGGTAAGTCCATTTTTGAGAGACTCCATTTATTCCCACAGCAGTAGACTTAATAGAAAGGTAGTCTGAACCTGCTATAATTGATACCGAACCTGTTGCTGCATCATCACTATTTGTAACTGCCGCAAGATTGTTTCCAACAACAATGGGCCTAGGTGGTTCTTTTTTATCATTTCCAGCAATGTTTGTATCATAATCATTATTGTTACTTGCTGGAGTGCTGGAAGCCTCACCCTTGTATACAACCGGAGAAAACTCCGTAAAGAGCCCTAAACCGGTCTGCTGCAAATCATGTCTTAACATTTCAAGACCAACAACACCTTCTATGTTACTCTCTTCACTTCTGAAAAGTTTGGTAGTCTGTTTGAGTATAGTGTCAAAAGAGCTTGCCGTAATCGCTAATACAACAACAAATACGGCCATAACTACTATTAACTCTACCAGTGTAAAGCCCTTAATATTTTTTAGCATAGTTTTAAACCCGCTCACTGGTTAGTCTTTGTAATAAATGCAGTAGATCCGTGGTTATATAGAGAGTTCTTGTAGCGCCATCTTATTTCAAAATTCACCTGTCTTGAATTCTGAAGTGAAGTTCCGGACCTAATAACTGAATAATTTTTAAATCCGGCAAGAACAGGCCAAGAAACTACACTACTTTTATCTGTAGTAGAAACATTATCAAATCCCTTAGCCATCTCCCGTGCCATCTGTGAATCAGCTATTAAAACAGCCTCATTACGCAACTGGTTCTGGAAATTGTAACTCAATGCATAGTTAACAGTCTGCAATAGTCCCAATAACCCTATCATAAGAATAACGATAGCGACTAGAAACTCAATCAGAGTAAAACCAACATTACTTTGTAATACAGCCATCCGGTTTTCCATCATTGTTCGCATCCGTTCCCTGTCCCATGTTTGTTCTGACATTATGAACAACAATGCAATCGAATATTGCACTACTACTGACAGGATTTATATAAATAGTAAGTACATTGTCTGCATAGCCCCTAATATTGAATCGGATTGTATCTGCAGCACTTCCTGTAAAAACTACACCATCTTTTAATGACAAAGTATATGTCGAAGTTTCTGTACGTAAGATCCTAGTCCCTGTGGCTGTAGCAGCTTCATTTTCTGAACTGTACTGTTTAAATTGAATGCTGTTAGGCTGAAAAACAACAGCATGAGGCTTTTTAAAATAAATAGAATTCAATCGTGCTTCGTTCAATGAATCATATATTTCACGTGTTTTAGCTTCTACCTGAGACTTTCGAAGCCAGGAATTGAAATTAAGGGTCGCAATCGTGAACAGAATTCCCATTATTGCTAATATAACAACCAATTCCACTAACGAAAAACCGGCCCTTTTCATATTGCAACTCCCAATAGTTTTGCATAACGAGTTGTGAGGGTACAAATTATACCCTCACAACAAGTACAATTATTTTTCCCTGATATGCATAAACTTCTTAACAGGCAGAGGATTCGTAATCAGCGAAAGACCTTGTCCGGTTGGTGGTACACCGGTTATCGGGTCTTTAATTCGCCTGCCATCTAGCCTTTTACTTCCCGAACCTGTGAAAGCATCAGCCAGACTTATTTCCTTAAAAGCGCCGGTTGATACCTGTAAAAGAGCCTTGCCCTGCATTGCAGCACTTGGCGGTATTCCACCTGAATCATATTTAGCAGCCCAAACCAATGTGTCACCACCGTATTTACATATATCAGAACTAGGCTTAAATGTAGTAAAGAAAACTGCTCCTGAAGGCGAAGCAATCGGGTCTGTTATCACCCTTTCACTTGACAAAGAACTTGCAGAAACGGATTGGTCGAGATTAATCACCCAGCCTGACATTGTTTTAGGCAACGTTTCAGAAGGAGCTGTTGATGCATCTCCAGACTGATTGCAGATGCTGGAACTAAGACCAGTACATAGACTTGTTACAGAAGAAATAGCAGCATCGGTACAGGTCGGATCTAGATCATTATCTGTGCCACCTGCTTTTGGTGTTTGCATTGTACGGTTAAAGGACGAATAACATGGTTCTTTAATACCGTACAAACTCTGTTGAGAAGTTGAAAGCGAATCATCAGCCTTAAAGAAATACCTGCCTGTACCAAAAAACAGCCACAGATTGTTATTGCGCCGATCCTGGGATTTTGAAATTGATGTGGTAACCGGGCCAATTCCATCTATCAGCTTACTAACTGCCCATTGTGACGGATCGACGTTCTCCTTTGTCAGAAGCCTAAGCACCCCGCCCTTCGTCCATGTATTAGTTGAAGTATCCTTTTCAGTGTATCCAATATAAAGAGCGTCATCGCTATAAAATCCCTTTGATGATGTACTTGAACGATCAGTATCAATTACTGCCGTTGACAACGACCCGGCAAAAGCGTTTGTCAGACCGGTATCAATTGTTCTGATAAGCGTTCCCGAAGCCATGTCAACAACAAAGAGTTTCAGGTTTTGATCAGATTGGCCTTTAAACTGATGTAATGTTGTATCAATCGGACCGGTTGGACCGGATGCAAAAACCGCGAACCATTTACCATTTTTGGTGTTAACCGGATTTCCAGACACATCTTTAACCGCTATTCTGACAATAGCCGGACCTGTTGTAGCATAGCCAAGATCTGTTGAGCCGGAAGTACCGCTGAACTCCCAAAGATATTTAGGGGCTGTGGGCTCGGTAACGTCAAGCGCAAAATAAGACGAATAACCTATGTCGGTTACCGGTGCCTTTACACACGCAGCAGGAGAAGTGCAAGAGTCTGTAGTAGATTTTGCTGCTCCACCAAGACCGGCTCCACCAATAAGAATTGTGCTCCATGATGAAGTGTTTTTAACACACACCGAATAGTCATCACCTGCAGCACAACCGGCAGGCTTATTAATACTAGCGTCTACAATTGTTGGCGTTCTATCCACATAATACAGATGAGGATAGGCCGGATCAGCAAGGTATTTCAGGTAAGGCAAAGCATGCTTGGGTATGAATGACCACATTTCCATTCCAAGATTACTACTAAGTGTGGCATCAGTACACACACCCAAACTGGTACAATCCTGAAGCTTGGCTTTGTCAAAAGCTGTATCAAGTTCTTTCAAAACCCCTAGTTTAAATGCGTGAAGCATACCATCATTTGCCCCAACGAAAGCCATACCTCTGTACTTATATGTTGACGATTTTATGAATGAATCATAACTGGTATCATTATAGCCCTGTGTGGGCGGCAGGTTATAGGAGTTCAGTCTGTTATTTGATACAAGCTTTGGTGTTGAGTTTACAATGTCACCAAGACGCCACTCAGAGGTATACTTCGTACAAGTTCCTGTTGAAGCCCCGAATGTACAATCAGTATCCACGGCACAACGCAACTGTTTATTGTTTGAGCACGCTTTTATGTCAACTTTGCGGCTGCGGTAAGTTGTTCCATCTGTATCGGCAGGCTGGTCTGTACCATAGATCCAGTTTATCAAGGTATCTGCCTTTGCCTGTGTCGGAACCTGCAGCGAGTCCCAGGCAGCAGTGCTATTAAAGGTAGTACTGTTAAAATCAGTAGGTGTGCTTCCGAGAGAAGCACCATAACCTGTATACAGCGTTCTGTAAGGCGTGGCTGTCAAATCACGGGCCCACAACATCTGACCGGCTTTCCATAGACTTCGAGTAAAATCAGGATCAATGACATCCGATGTAGAAGTGGTATCAGAGCTACCATCTCCATTTGCATCGTCAAACCTGTAAACCTGAGTTTTGTTTGCCGATGGGACAAAATTAAACTGGGCAATCTTGTCTAACTTCAGGTTGAGATAATTGTTCTGATTGGAATCCTCTCTGATTGAGGTTTTCTGTAAATTCGGATCCAGATAATACCAGAGGTTTTGAACCTCCCCAACCCAAAGTGACGTAGTATCATTATCGTATTCTTTTTTAGGATAAAATACCGCCTGGAGTAGATTGGCTCCGCTTCCCTCACTGTTATTGAGGATTGAAGCTGCCGTACCGGAGGAAACAGTTTTAAGTATGGCTCTAAGTGCACTATCAAGCTGTTGTTCAAGGTATAAAGGATTTGTCACCAGATAGTAATTATCTGGATCACATTTAGCGAGCAAGCCTGGATAACTGGCATCAGATGGACTAACGGATTTTATATAAGGACAGTTTTTTGCCCACTCACCGGCTATATCAGGAACCGGAGCATATGGAGGTGTTGCTGTAGAAGGCGGAGCATCAGCAAATCCACCCCATTTTGCTGCGTACCATAATGGGTTTTTCAGGAAGCCGGAAGCACCACCGGAAGCCTCAAAAACACGGCTGGCGTAAAGTGGCATACCATCAACAACCGAAGAGGTATTGCCGGCATCTTTATCCTTAATCAGCAGATATGTTCCGTCAGTAGTTACACCGGTACCGGAGATATTGAACCCGATTACCTGATCTATACACCCGGCTGCATACTCGGAAAGAAGTTTAATCTGAAACTGTGTACTGGTGAGGTCCGGTTGAGGATTTGTGGATGTATTCTTACAAGCACCATAATTGTTTGTTTGAGCAGTCTGAGTGCATAATTCGTACTTGACAATGGCATCCATGTCATGGTCAGCGCCCTGTTCAACGTCCTCATAGTTTATTCTGAAATTGGCGTATACAACATCAGTTCCATCATAGCGCACATCATCCACGAAGAAGTTTACAATCTGGTTGGTAGGGCAAAAGGCTGTTGTAGATGAGGGTATTACCAATCCTCTACCGGTCGAATCATAAGTCAATGTAGTTTTTGCCGCACAGTTATCATGAACACTGAGACAGCCACTGACTGACTTAGCTGTGGGGGCTATCGTAACAAAATTTCCTCCAACTTTAACTTTCAGGTCTGCAACAGGTGAGGCAAGTGCTACCGAATAAGTAGACATATTGGGTATACTGGCATTGGAATTCAACAATGTATTACCGTAATAAGCTAATCCAGACAGGTAGTAGGTTCCCAGTTTGGTCGGTTCTTCCGGGCACATACCACTCACTAGACTTAAATCAGTGACTGTCTTTGCTGTACACAGATTTCCATTATTGCCTGTAGAAACCTCTCCAACAAACCAATCTTTGCCTGTCGATGTTGTATACATACCTTCAGTAAGACCAATCTGTTTGGTAACGGCCTGAAGCAGAGTATTACCTGATAAACCTGTAGTTGTAGCTGGTGTGGCTGCTAAATTAAGCTGCGGAGTTTTGCTATCCTCTGCAACCGTAGCAAATGCCGTACCTGGTATACTATTTGAGTCATAACTTGTATTGATATCACTCAGAATCAGTGAAAACGGACGTGAGCAGATAGGGTAAATATCATAGGGCTGATAAGTTACGCCACCCTTTTTAAATCCCCAGGCCGGTAAAGGTAAATCCAGACCATTATCATTCCCATCGCTAATGCCGGTGGAATAGGCGCTGGTAGCTTCACCCTTACCTGAAAAATACCTCAGAGATTCATAAAAAATCTCACCCATCGGATTGCCCCAATCCTTACACTGTCCATTGGCGATTGCGCCATCAGTTTTCCAGCCACAGTCATATGTACCACCACTGAAAGTATCAATTCTGAAGTTTTCAAAAGTTTTGATAATCCCGGCTGTTCCAGTAAAAGTACCGTTAGTGGGGCTAATCTCTTCCTGCATACTGGTAATATTTTTTCTGAGGACGCCACCTTGAGTGTTGTCAATATATGAACCGGACATCATACCAAAGAAAATTGGTGATTTGTAAATACAAACCCCTTCATCGGTACCGCAATCAGAGCTGTCAGTAATCGCCGTTGCACATGTTTTGGAAAGATTTTTAGAACAGGCCTTTGTACCGTCACCTTCACCATATTTATGCAGCAGGCCGGTAGGTTTAAGTGACGAACCATAGGCCTTGCAATTAGCTTCAGGCAGAGAAGAGTCACAAACCTTAACCCTGACACTGTAATCGGTCGGAGTTCCCAAAGAGTTATCGCATAACGGGCGTTCTTTGGCTGACCATGACCAGACTCTTTCTGAGCGGTCAGTCAGCACACGCAGGATTGGTTCATCGGTGTATGTGGCACTGCCGGCGGTGGTGCTGCAAAAAAGATGTCTTTTGTATGTAGTTCCGATAGTTACAGCTGCGCCAACCTGCGGAATACCGTCCTGAATAAATGGCTTACTCATAATGGAACATTCATTACCAGTAACAATATCAGGTGCAGACAAGGCCAAATTAGTGCTGTTTACATATTTCCAGACAGTATCTGAAGGTTTTTGAAACCAGACCCTTACCCCATCATTCCCACCCTTTTCAAAATGTCTGGCAACAATCGTATATTTATTACCTGCGACAAGAGCAATACTTCCGTTGTGTGAAGTGTCTACTGAACCACCATGACAACCCAAATATTGGGCGACCACTGTTCCACCACTAGCGACACCATAGGGACCGACTTGTACCTCCACATCATCATCACCATCAACTGCGAACCTCCAAGTGCCTGTAACATCAGCGGTGAAAGACGTAACAGCAAGTATATTATCGTCAGCATAATGATGTATACTTGGATTCAGTGAGGCGTCATCAAAACCATCCACATAATTAACCAGCGAAGGAGCTGAGAACAAACTGCCCGGCTCGTATGAATCCACCAAGGCGGCACTATCAGCCATACCGCAGTTCTTGCTGGATGCATGTTTATACCTGGCAACCAGAACCTTACCGGTTTTTTCAGCTGTAACGGCAGAAGCGGTACATGTAGTTGGGTTGGTTGCAGTTGCAAACGGGACCAGATATTTTCCGCTGGCACTAGTATCCGTACAGGTATATCCACCGTCACAGTCACTATTTATCGCACAATTCTGTTTATATATCGTGCCGTTACTACAAAGCTTGCCGGTTAATTCCTTGCCCCAGCTATGGGCATCATTGGGAACATAAACTCGCCGGAGTACAGTATCGGTAGCTGTATCAGTTTCCCGGTGCCCGCCGTAAAGTACTTTCCTCAGGGCATCCATCCTTGTCATGGTCATCCAGTTAAGGGCATTACCACTCCACTGCGAACTGGAACAAAACTTATTTGAAGCTGCTGCTGCCGGATTGAAGCGTTTTGCTCCGGTATCATATGTGTAACACTTATTTGAATCAAAATATCCGTAGTAATCTATTGTGTGCGTATATTCGATATCAAGCTTGCCATCGCCATCCAGGTCGGCGGCATCATTGTATGCCTGATAATATAGTTTATGATCTCGACCGACATTCAGCATTAGAAGAGGAGGCAGCGTCTGTTGGATAAAAGGTGGAACAACACAATAGTCATTCATTGTCACTGCAGCCGAACTGAAACCAGAACATGACAAAAAGCTGACTAAACAAACAGCAGGACCAATAAGCAGTTTATTTATAGGGCTTTTCATTGTTTCCACCTCTCAATGATTATCTCATATATATTCGAGCCCTCAACTTTAAGTACGACATGGGCTCCAGACCTTACTTCATTCATATTACCGGCTACTTCTCGAAAAGTGTTATTTCTCTTTTCATGAGCTTTAATCTTAACATTTGCTGAATAGAGAAAGTTCCTGTCATTAACTACGATTCCTTCATTGGAACTCGATTGAACTACACCGCTATAATACTTGTGATAAGAACGACCAGAACTTGTAGTTGTTGAACGTGCGTAAGATGTGGCATCCACAAATAACATCGCAGAAAAAATTATCAACACAAAGCCTCTAAACATAATCTGCCTCCTACACCTGAAAAGTCTCAATCGAAGAATATCTAGTCGTTCGACAAGATATCTTTAAGTGCACTGCTGGATTTAAACCCCATAATAATTTTGCCGCTATGGGTAACCATTGCGGGCGTTCCATCTATTCCATTTTCACCGGCAAACTTGATAACAGCATCAATAGCTGCCTTACTGCTCTCTTTAGTCGGTTTAGGCAATTCCTTACCTTCAAAAGCCTTATCCATTAAATCCTGGCTCATTGTTTCCAAAATCACACGGGACTTGTCATAGGCACCAGGATGCATTGGCAGCGGGAATAGCATTACGTGAATAGCAACGTCCGGAGCGATCTTTTCCAGTTTTTTCAATTCAGCATGCATCTTGTGGCAATAAGGGCAATCCGGGTCGGTAAAGACATACAGTTTTTTAGTTCCTTTAGGGTTACCCATGATAAATGCAGACTCAACCGGAATTTTTGTTACATCAAGGGAAGTCTGCTGTTTTGGCTGAAGCATTTCCTGCGGATGGGCGAATACGGGCTGAAGAACTGCAATATCAAGCACCATACCCTGTATGAGATGCTTTTTGGCCTCGTCCAGATAAACAATTCCTGTGCGGCCGTCCTTTTCAATCAGAATCTCATACAAACCTTTAACAGGTGAAGGCTTGATTGATTTAACCTTGCCGCCAATCTTATTGAATATATCTGTGGCTGCCTTTTCAATATCACTTTGTGATGATACTTCTGATGGTTTAACTTCTGCAATTGCAAACATTGGTATTGAAAAAGCTAAACAGGCTGAAAAGATGATTATCATTTTTTTAAGCATTGTAAATCCTTTCAAATTTAAAGTTATGACAATAGAAGCAAAAATGGTGCCGCTACAACACCACCAGCTAACCTACTAATTTTTAGGTATATATT
>JBGSQR010000606.1:0-15778 GCA_041737975.1 Geobacterales bacterium
TAGAGGCAAACCCAGGAAGGAAACTCCGGCAATACTGGCGCGCCAGGCTCGTCTTGAGGAGGAGAGTCTGGCCTTGTCCACGGAAATAGGCTCATTGAAGGAGCAGTATGGTACAGCAATGATCGATGTGACATCCATGCAGGCGTATTTGAAAAGATTGGTCAGTAACGAAGCTGTTGCAAAATATCTACGTGATTTCAATGAGTCATTTTATGACAAATTCAAGGAAATTGCTGAACTTGACTTTTTCAGATTGAAAAATGTGGAGAGGGAGTAAAAAGCCGTATGCAAATGGGCCCTGACGGAAGCAAAACGTCACCGCATCAAAGCTGATTTATCAACAGCCCCTCCTGCTCTAAGCCAACTCCATATTGATCCATCAAACCAACAACATAACGCACATCAATGTCGGTACTCTTCCGCAATCTTGCCAATACAGCCACGCTATCCTGTAGCAATTTTGCCTTTCCATAGCGTGCAAATAGCATCTCCAGATCAGGTGGACGGTATAGTTCCGATCTTTCTGGACAAGAGCGTTTGATTCTCAAAAACTCATCCATGCCTACGGGATCATAATCAGGAAAGTGAATAACCTGTGTAGCAATCATCCCCGGAGAGCTCAGCCAATCGAGAACATCTTTACCTATTCTCCCTTCGGTATAGATAGCCAGATCGACAAACGGGGCTATTTTCTCAATATGCCAAAAGGTTTCCAAATTCTCCACCAGGCCCAACGTCCCCTGGCATTGCCAACCTTTCATCGAATCCAGACAAAGAGCTGCAATACCCGCACTCTCGGTCCACTCAGCTACTGGCAGCAGTGAACTGTCTTTGTAGAAAGTACACAAATTAAACCCGCGGATCAGGATCGTTGTCGGAGCTTTGCCAGATGCTCTCTTAGAGTCCTTACGCTCGGCAACGGCCTTACTTCTTGCCGGGAGATCTCCCTTTAACCCTTCCAGTCCCGACGGGTAGAGTGATTGTATAAACGCCTGCAGTACTGCCTGGTTCGTCACGATGAGGCGCCGTCCGGCACCCGCCCGTACTTCTTCGATAACGCCTGCATCGAAAAGACTCTGCAGTCGCATCCGGTCTCTTCTGGATATGCTGCTTGCAGGCAACGAAGAACGATCAGAAAGGATAGTCAGCTGTTTTGCCAGGGAATCAACCGGGCCAGACTTCATCGTTCTCCTCCCGGTGTATTCGCACCAAAGCGCTTGAATCAAGGATAAGCCTGCCGCCGTTGTCCTTGAGGAAATAGAGGTTATCGGCGGCATCCATTGCTTCGGGGCTGGCGAGGACCGGGGTAAAACCCAGTATACGCGACTGTCGGACAATGGCGCTGGCGTTGTCTTGGTCGAGACTTGATGCCTCGTCGAGGTAGTACGGGATACTGACCTCTTTACGGTTATCCAGAAGCCCTCGCAGCAGCATCAAATTAATGAGTACCTTGATGGTTATGGTCGTGCCATTGGACTCGATGCTTTCCAGTTTCTGGTACTCACGTTCTTTACCGTCTGCTGTAGTCACGACGAACTTGAGCTCGAAGAGCTGGCGCAATTCGATACGTCCCGATTTCTTCAAAAATTCTCCGATGCAGCCGTACGCCTCGCTAGTGTCCTGAGTGGCGGCGAAAAGAGGTGAATCCTCCTGACGGATGACCTTCTTAAGCCACGGCACCAATTGATCGTTCTCATCAAGCTCCAGGCGTAGCCTCTGAAGATTAGAAACGGAGACCTTGCTCAGCTGACGGTTAAGATCCTCAACCTTTCCCCGCAGTCTATCCAGATCGCCGAGTATATTTTTGATGGAGCTCTGCAGTCCGGCAGCAAGTCCGGACCATAGTTTTTCTGCAGCTTCTTCTTTTTGGGCGAGTGCATCCAACTCCTCTCCCAGAATACGTAACGTCTCCGCCTCACAGTCGCCTTTGCTGCGACCGTACGTCCGGCTGTCAATCACCAGCAATCTGTTTCCCAGTTCGACATCAAGGGTCTTCTGCTTGGCGGATAATTCCAGATAGAGTGCATGCGCATCTTCGAATGAATCAGGTGGCAGTAGTGTTGCGTGTCCTGACCAAGACGAATCAGGTCTTTGCAATGATCTGATTTTTTTCAGATAATCCTCTTCGGTATTGGCAGATTGTGTTATGCGCCCTTTGATACTCCTTTGTTCGTTGCCTATTTCCACCTGAATATCCCGCAATTGTTTTAAGCGGCTGTCATATTGGGAACGTTTCTTTTCCAGCTGATCGTGCTCTTTTTGCCATTCCTTGGCGTTGATCAGGTTCTTCTGAAAAACCGTAAACCGGATTTGTCTTTCCTTGAGTTCATCATGTTCCTGCTCCAGTGACTTTTTCCGTTGAGTCAGGTTTTGAGTCTCTTCCGCAGCCTGTAGCGTCAATTTATCCCGCGCTACCGCTTCTTCAAGCACTGTTATTTTTTCGGAGATCAATGCCGGGTCGGTGTATTCTTCGAGACACGGCGGGTCAAGTGCGCCAAGGGATAATGTAACAGTGCCATCTTGGTACACATCATCGCTTATTTTCTCCGTGATGGCCTTAACCCGTGCCTGCAGACCGGCGTCATCGTTGATCCGCAAACCTTCGAGACCCAACTGCAGACTGAGTACCTTATGGTTAAGAATCCTGAACGCCTGTTTTAGATCCATCTCTCCACACAAATCTTTTAGTTTAGTTGCTACCGTCCGCGAGATCCCTTCGAGAAGACCCCGTTGGGCGGATAGCTCCTTTTCTTGCATTCTTATACGTGCAGCTACCCTGGTGGCAGGCTCCTGCACGGCATTTTTCAATAAGTATCCGATTTCCTCGATCTGTGTCTTAAGATTGGCAATCTTGGCGTACTCTATCTCTGCCAGATAATCCTTGAATTCGATTTTCTCTTTCCCAATGCGCTCAAGGTCACTCTTGAGCGCTCCAAGTCGCTGGTCTAGCAACTTTATTGACTGCTCGGTTTCCTCACACTCTACTTTAACCTGACTTTCCTTCCCGGTAAGTTGCTCCATTTGTAGATTCAACTTTTCCCGCGTCTCAACAAGCTCGGCCCGGATTACTTCCCAGGCGCAGCCGATATGGGTGAACAGCAGCGGCAGATTCCCCCGGATCTCGTCACGTTCGGCGGCCAAAAGAAGTGCCCGCCGGATATCATCGGCCACCGCCTGCAGCCCACGCACCTCGTCGGC
Source organism: Geobacterales bacterium (assembly GCA_041737975.1). Taxonomy (GTDB): domain Bacteria; phylum Desulfobacterota; class Desulfuromonadia; order Geobacterales; family Pseudopelobacteraceae; genus JBGSQR01. Next base: position 3,199 of record JBGSQR010000606.1, read on the forward strand.
CAGTCGCTTCACTTTTTCAAACTGGCTTGAATAGCCGGTTTCGAGATCGATGCTCTTTTGCTTGAACTCGGACTCGTATATTTCGTACAGAAAACGCTTCAGGTCTTCCTGACTCAGATGGGCCAACCGGAGCAGGTTGCTGAACACCCGGCGAAACCGGCGATAGGCGTCACTGTCGCGGGTAGGCACCAGACCGAGATGAACACCGTTGTTGTCGCCACTGCCGGTCAATGCGGCCTTCAACTGATTCGGCTCTAGTTTCCGGTAGTCCCGATCGGCCAGGAGCCCCCGGATTTCGTCTTCCTGGCGCAGCTTATTCGCCTCATCCAGAAAGTCGGTGATATCGAACTTCCCCTGATAACTGAATCTTCTGAATTCATACCGTTTGAGGGGGCCAAGCCCCTGGACGCCGACTACCCGATAGCCGGTCGGAGTCAGACACTCAAACAGAATGTAACTGTTTGGATCAGGGAAATAGTAACGCCTGGTGTCATCCATATCCCGGGAGAAATGCATGTAGCGCTGATCATCGATATAGAGAAATTGCAAGGCTGCAATAAGGGAGGTTTTCCCCACGTTGTTCGGCCCGACAAGGTGGAGCGGCCGAACCAGCTCAACTTCGCCGTAATCGTATTTGCCTGAGTTCAGGATTATCAGTCTGGTGGGCCCCACAACGCTCATGAAGGGACCTCGCTCTCAGCGGTTCTTTGATCAGCCTGCAGGATCGCATGACAAATATCGAAAAACCGGTACACCGGGGAACGGAACCGAAATGAGCCGCCTTTGCGCACTGCAAAACCGAATTTTTCCAAATTGTTTACCACCCCTTCGAGGCCATCATGATCGGCTATACCGCTTTCCTTCATGTAGAGCCGATATCTCTCGGTGGAAAAGTGGGGCATATCGGCAACTGAGAACTCCTTGGTGAGGATACTTTCGGCGACCGGTTCCCCCTGGCCTTCGAGAAACTCCATCAGTATAAAGATGAACAGCGCCATCCGCGAACTGGCGTCACTTAGGCTCTTTTCCCCCCTGAAAAAATAGAAATCCCGGGGGTGCGACTCAAGCCTGAATCCCAAGCGGTCGAACAGTTGCTGGTAAAGATCGTAGTTGTCATACAAGGCGTGGTAGTAATTGCCATCCTCCGCACAGATATGCCTGCCACGGCAGAGCCGCTGGAAAATCTCATCCAGGTACGGGAGATCGCACGGGTTTTCGATCATACAATTGCCTCCACTGCCAACGGGCGTGCGAGCACCGTTATCCCAGGTAATTGGTAACACTTTTCCTCTTTGGAAAAACCGGCCTTAAATGCATCGCTACCAAAGATACGACCATACGCCCGCAGCAGTTCAGGGAATGGATAACCATCATAGCGATCCAGAAGCCACTGCAGAACATCACCGACAGGGAGCACGTGCCGCAACGTATCGATGAGCTCATCGGGGGGTATGAACCGTGGAGAAAGAGCCTCTCCCCCAATACCTATCACTGGTGGCTCTTGCGGCTGGTAGCCACGGACATTATGCAGAAAGGACTCAATATCAGTGTTGTTGAACAACCCTTCACGCAGCCACCCCGACGGGATCGCCAGTGTCGCAGGCAGATTGAGATTCCTGATACCTTCACGGCCTATCCGTTCCAGAGCCCGTGCCACCCCCCTGGCGAGTGAACTGTCCTGTTTCAAGGAAACATAGAGCGGCTCTACTTCGTGCATGGACTCCATGAAATCTGCTGTCATGTCGCGACGTAGCCTGACAAGGCGAACCGAGCAACGGATAAAGTCCCGGTGCAGAGCGCCATCCAGCAGAAACTGTTCCATTCCCTGCTTCAGCAGTCGCTCAAGGCCGTCGAGCGAGGCATCCATGGTTTTGCGGACATCAATCAGGTCTTTAAGGGGTTCGAGGTAATGGTTCCAGAGATAATTGATTTTCTCGAATCTATCGGAAACAGTCCGCTTGTCCCGGTTCGACTTGACGGTCATCACTTCGTTGATGATCGCCTCGCGGTTAGCCCGTGAATCCTGGCGAATCCGCTCCATCGTTTCGGTTATCTCGTCAAGCGCCCGCTCGATCAGGCTATGTTTATCATCGTGAATAGCATGCTCAAGGTCGGACTGTGAACGCTCCAGTTCATCCAGGTAAGCCTGGATTACGGCGGTCGAGGTGAGCCGCTGTTCCTGCAGCAGGAAACGGAACAGGACCGAAAGTGTTCTGGTCATTTCGTAGCTTGCAGTGGCATCAGGCAGCGGTTCGATTATCTTGAGGCTGATAAGTTTATCGATAAGAGCAGCGGGGGACTCCAGGCCAACGCGGTGCCGTCGTATCAGCTCAGATAACTCAGCATCATTCATCCCGCCGCTTCTGCGGAAGATGTCATGCAGAAGAGAGTAATTCTGCGCAGCAAAGTTGAAGAATGATTGTGGATTAATAGCCATGGTTCATAGTTCTCTTAAAGACTGGGCTGGTGTTTTCAGCGTATTGCCACATTGCCCTCTCAATACTTTCCGACTTTACTAAACATGACTAAACTTGACTAAAAGTTTTACTAGCCAATGTCCACACTGACTTTACAGAACTACCTTTATTTACAATGGTTTTGTCGCGATTCGCCATTGCATAGAGGATATCTCTGACTTTATTTTCTTCTGTTGATCGTCTAAAGCGTCGGAAAGTTTGTCTAAAACTCGTCTTGCTTTTTCGCAATCAATACATGCATTGTTTCGGCAGGTTGAACCGTGATTATAAAGTCCAGTCAACTACTGCAAGCTACTACTCAACCAAATAAATTCATGAATTACGAACGGTTACATATTGGGCTAACTGAAGATTACTGACGTCAGTCAACTACCCGTCAACTACCCACCAATAAAAAACACTTAAGCCAAAATCGTAACATATTTCCTCATTTTTGGTGCCGCCTCTTCATCGTGTGGCTTAACAATTCAAACCACAGCGCATTCGATATCCCCCATCAAACAACCATCAAGCAAATTGCGGACTTTTTGCGATGTTCACGAAGTATATTTCGTGAACATCCATTCCCTTCAGGACAGATTTAAACTATTTTATACGGTTACCTTTGATGATTTCGTAACTGTAATCAGTATTTTGTCCTCAAAACATCACGTAGCGGCAGTATACGAGGATATGGTGACGTTCTTCCAACATTTGCAATTGGCTTGTTTCTCACGTCTGATTCAAAACACTCAATCTTGTCCATCAGCGATTCACCCCGCCACTCTTGTGACTCTGAAACAGGATCACTGGCCGTTTTGAACAAAGCGTAAATATGTTCTTCATCATCATGTCCGGCAAAAGCCTCCCAGGCCGCTACTCCCTGGCCCTTCGCATGCTGTTTCAGTTCGATCCGCAACTGAGATCGGGTAAATATCCGAAAGCCGGATTCACGTAGACATAGAAATCCCGAAGCCACTTCGCCGCCATGAGTTCGCATGATGATCCGCCTTACACTTGCAAGGTTGGGATGAACATGCAGTGCTCCTTGACGCCTCCCTAACCGTACATAAACAAAACCATTCTCATGGCGAGCAAGCGCAAGCTGGGCAGTGTTTTCATACCAAGCGATCAGCACCATCTCTTCTGCAGGCGGCAGTGCGCGGTAATCCCTACCGTAAATATCCGATTCTGACAGGGTCATCGACCCGTAATTCACCGGCTGCTCTTTCGCGGTGTAGGCTTCTGCCAGGTGATAGGTGACACGCTCCCGCGCTGTGGTGCGGTTGGCGAGATGCTCGATGATGTCGTCGAGAAACTTTGCAACCGAATCAATCCCACCCGCTTCGCCTTCCGCATTCGGACGGATGGCAAATGCTCCAAGTCCCGGTAATATCTCATGAAAGCAGTTGTAAGGTGATTTGTTATCGCCCGGATTGCCGGGATAGAGGACGTATGCTCCGGCGGTGCGCCTTACGGCATCACGGTACGCGTGCATTTTCAGCAGATCGGAATACTTTGCCGCCGTACGGTTTTCCTGTACGTCTTCCGTATTTTTTTCGAAGGCCTCATCGTCTGTTATGTCGCCGAGCAGTTCGCGAATGTTGTCGACACGGTATTTTGCATCAAAGTGGACATGAGCCATCAGCTCGTTCCGCTCTGCTTCTTCCCGTGAGTACTCAGCCGGCCAGATGCTGATGGTATAATCCGGCTGCACACCGCGCGTCCAACTGCCGGCTTTGCCCTGCTCCGATCGGGGCGAAAACTTCCGGTTAAAATGGAACTCCGCCTTCAGCCGACGGCTCGCCTTGTTGGACCATACGCCGGCAACCGGCGTGTGCAACTCCACACCGCGCTTCAGCATTAATTGCGGTGGCGCTTTGTCTTTGTTCACAATAATCGCGTGAAGTGCCTGTTCGCAGGTAAACCTTTGCCGAAACAGTTTTTCCAGCTGAAAGAACAACCAGTATTCGTACAGGGTCGCCACATTGCGGGCACCGGCATGGAACACATCCGATGAGCCTTCCCATACCAGCTGAGCCCCGGCATGAAACTGCAGCCAGAAATGCAGCAACTCCCTATAGCCGGCTTTGCGCTGCAACACAGGGCTGCCAATCGGTACAACAACCGGCGCCGAGACATCCGGGAGAAAGCCGCGGCCAAGCTGCGTTTCCAGCATACCGCGCAGCCGGTTCGCGTCACCAAGCAGTCTGCGCGTTTCCGGTTTTTCACGGTCTGCAGGTTTGCGTGACAGGTGTGATGCCACATCGGCAAGAAAGTCGCGGAACTCGGCCAGCACCATTTTGATAAAGCGATTCTCTGCCGTATCAAGAAAGTCGGTGCGTGATTGAACGGAGATCCGGGCCGGGAGGGAGCGGATGTTAGCGGAATAAAGCGGATGGGACTCGGGCACTGAAACGCGCCGTGCCGCCGTGGCAACCTGCCGCGCAAAATCCCTGCCAGGCTTGAAAGGGCGTGAGATATCCCGCTCTTCGCGGTTGTCCTCCAGACGCCGATGGGGATTGCGCAGAATTTCATCAACTGCGGCGCGGAATGGAGACGATTCCAGGGTGTGACGAAGAAATTCGAGCTGCTGCTCAAGAATACGGGAGTCTTTCTGCCAGAGAGTATCAAGTTTCAGGCGGGTGGGTGCGCGGCAGTCCATAAGCAGTCCGGCACACCTGTCGGAAATGAATGACAGCATTCCCCGGTAATGTTCCCGGTAGCCGAGTTTGACCGAACGTACTTCAACGCTGCCGCAAGCGAGAGGAATATCGGGGGAATTACGTCTGATTACCGTGAGTGAAAGCAAACCGCAGTAATCCTGAGGCTCAATCAGGCCCCGATCGCCCCGATCTTCTTCAACAGGGCTCGGCTGCACTCCGCGATGCGGCAGCAGTGCCAAGTCGTCCCATGCACCTTCAGCAGGTTTCAGGCGGTATTCGTAGCGTCCGCGTTCCCGCAGCTGCAGGCGCTCCTCACTATTCCGTCCCGCCTCCTCGGCAGAAAACATCAGCAGCGATTTCTGCGCGACTGACGAAGGCTCTGGCTGCTTGGCTAGTGTCACAATTTCGACCGTTGCCAACAGACGCCCCTCCGGGGTCCTGCACTCGACCCATTCATGCTGCCGCCCTTCAGCAGCCACGCTATGCCTCGGAGAAGGTTACAAACTGATCGCGCACCAGCTTCCGCCACATCCGCATCACCTTGTCAAAGCTCAACGGATAGCGTGCCGCAGCAACCGGATCATCGGCATTGATAATCGCAAGCGTTGACCAGAGTAGCTCCGGCCCGTACTTTGCCTCATCCTGCGCCTGGCTTGCCTCTCGGAGTTGTGCGGGAAAATTCTTGCCGTCCCTGTCAACACGCTCCGCCCCGCAGGCCCAGGCCAGCGCCCACAACAGGCCTTCCAGTTTTGAGCGTGAGCCATGCAACTTGGGCAGAATCTTCTGAACAACGACCGCATCCATGGCGCCGCCGAACCATTCGCCGTTATCGTTCGCATAACCGCCAAGCTGATGGTAGAAATGGATAAAGCGGGCCGTCTCGTAGCTGGTGCGATAGCCGAATTCAGCGTTATGCTCGCGCAGCAGGTTGAAGAACAGCAGCATCTCTACTTCAAAATCCGCTTTAACGATAGAAGGAACTTCTCGCCCCTTGTCGCCGGCAGCTTCTACAAATCCGCTGCCGAAACCGATTCCTTTGCCGTCCAACTCCTCAAGCCTGGGGGCCTTGGGCGAGCCGAGAAATGCTGCCAGCTCGGCAGGCTCCATCTTGAATTCGATTACATTGGCGCGGTCCAGCACCTTGGGCGAAAACATGTAGGTCGTCTCGTCCACGTTTACCGTGCCGATGATGAACAGGTTGTCAGGCAGGCGCAGCTTGCGCGGCACCGGTCCGCTGTCAGTCATACGCTCCGCCCCCTCATACAGCGGTATTTCCTCGCCGGATTCTATCGCCGAAAGCATGTCGGCAAAATAGCGCTCCACATGGGAGAGGTTCATTTCGTCCAGTATCAGGAAGTGCGGGATAGCAGCATTTACCGGGTCAAGAGCGTGGCGGATCAGTTCCAGAGGCGGTTTGGTTATGTAAACTCCAGCTTCCAGGCCGTTCGGGTAGCCAATGACGTTCTCGTTGCCGGTCCAATCGGCACCGACCGGAACAAGAGCGTAATAAGGGTTGGGGTTCTTACCTTGTGAATGGTCGGCGTCATCGATCCAGCCCGGATCGGGAGTGATCCAGCGGACGAAAGCCTGGGCGATTTTCGTTTTACCTGAACCGGCAAGACCGGTAAGGACGAGGAAACGTTTCGCAATTGGGGAAGTGCAAAATCTGCAAAGCAACGGCTTATCAAAGTTGATATTTGCTAAATGTAAGTCTTCGATGAAAGAATCTACCAACTTCTTTATATCGATACTGGCTGCCGCTGGTTTTATTGATGGTTTAAGTACGAATTCTGAAACTAATTTATTATCCCAAATGGCCCATGAATCGTTACCAAGCACACTAATTAGACCGGACCGCTCCATCAACAACAGCATGAATTTTAAACGTCGAACTGGTGTAGTCGCCGATGGTAATTCTTTGGTGTTTGAGTCAGTTAATGATGCTTGGATATCATCGCCGGGTCTGAATCCCTGCATGACACCACAATACAACTCAATTAGCGAGAGTGGCCGGTTAACTTCGGAAAAAGCAGTCGCAATGATTCTGAAGGGCTTTTCACCATTTTCTGTATAGCTATACAAAAGTTTTAAAAACACTTCGTTTGGAGATATTCTCCCGGCCACTAATTGCTTGCCAAGAGGCGTGAGCTTAAATTTATGATCTGAGATGTCGAGAGTTTGGGTTTGCGTCCATGGTTGAGGGTAGTCTCTGAATAAGGGCCGAAATTTCCCTTTGTCAGTACTTCTCCATGTTTCACTTGGAAAAACCTTCTCCAAATCTAAATAAATATCCGATGCTTCGTCATAAACCTCTTCTCCTTCATGACGTGCAACTATCTCTAGTACACCTTTCCATATTGGAAATTTCCAGAGCCCCTCTCTGCCAGCATCAATACTTTTCCACTCCACATCATAATTTGGCATTATTTATCCCCTTCAAAAAGGTGCTCTTGGCTAAGAGAAGACACCACATGGTCAAAGTCAATCCGAGCAAGGCCTAAAAGATTTTCTCTAATTGCATTTCCTATTGAGGCAGAAAGAAGCGGTGGAACAGCATTGCCAATTTGACGGATAGGATGTCGGCTTGTCCCAGAGAACGCCCACCAGTCTGGGAAAGTTTGTATCCTCGCGCTCTCCCTAGGGGTCACTTCTCTTGGCTCAACAGGGTGAACATGACCTTTGCCACCGCCTTTATCTGATCCGACAATTATTGTAAAACTTGGCCTATTCAAATCTAGTCTATTGATTCTTGTTGAGGAATCCCGTTCTCCTGGAGACAGGTTTGCGTAACGCTGAATAATCCGATCGCTATGCTTTCGTCCAGTGTGATTTGGAATCCCAGGTGTCCCAATCATAGGAAGGCCTCGCAACGCGTCTCGAACGGTTCTCCATTTTACTTGGTTCAGTCCGGGGTTTTCGGCTGCAAGTTCTGGTAGTGACTTAATCTGCTTCCCACCAATATGGCCAATGATAAATACACGGTCTCTAAACTGGGGGACACAATAATTTGCAGCATTTACTCGGTGAATTGATAGTTCGTAATGTAGTCCCTTGCAAGGATTCGCAAGCCTGCTGCAAACCTCTTCAAATATTTTTCCATTCTCAATAGTTAGAAGACCGTAAACATTTTCAAATACGAATACTTTGGGTCTAATATCAGAAAGAATACGTAAGTATTCGAATACTAATTGTCCTCTAGGATCTTTCCTACCCTGCCTTTTGCCGAATACACTGAAAGCTTGGCATGGTGGTCCACCCACCAATAGATCAACATCACCTTTGTTGCGGTTAATTTTATTAAGAATATATTTGCCTTCCAAGTGATTGGCATCAATTTGTTCTATGACTGCATGTTGCAAAAAGCCCCTGTGCAGTTTTTGTGAATTCATTTTACCTGTATTCAGTGTTATGCAGCTATGCTCATCTATGTCAGTTGCATATAACGTATCAAAACCGACAGCCTCCATACCTAAATCCAACCCACCACCTCCAGAAAAGAGTGATACAGTAGATAAATCTGGGCGCTCATTCTTTTGTCTTAATATGTCCTGTAGCTGAGACTTCAAGGCCGATTTTTTGTTAGTCACAATTTGTCCTTGTTAAAGTTAATTGCCTATGTATATCAAAACTTCAATACGGTAATCGGTTGTGCCGAGGGAGCGACAGAGTTCGGCTCCGCTTTGTCCATATATTCAAAACGCCAGCCATCACTCCCCGTTCGTCCCAATCAACCCTTTTGCATCGCTTCCATCAAGCTCAAGAAACGGCGGCGTGTTCTTGATCCGCTTCTCAACATGGCTGATATGCTCGGCAGGCGGGATATTCTCCGGCATGGCTCCACCGATACGCTTGATCGCCTCGCGAACTTCCCGGCCAACAGCTTCATGGGTGCGGATTGCATGCTGCTGGTCCTTTGCCGGAGTACGGGCAAGCTTGTCGCGTGTCTGTGTCATGCGGAACTGATTGGCGGCAAGTTCGGTGGTATCCATCCGATCCATCAGATTGTCTTTTTTCGGAATCCCCTTGCGCTGTTTGATTCCTTCATTGCCGAGTCCGTTATACAGACCCTTGTAACCAGCATCGTGAAAAATTCCGAACATTCTGTCTTGTACGCCAGCCTCTCGGGCTGCTCCGGAAAGCGCCTTGAATTCTTCGCTGGCCTGCTTTCTGATTTCCAGCCGTTCAAGGTCTGCCGCCAAGGCATCAGATATCTCCTGACGACGAGCCTGAATCGCAAAATACTTCTGCGCTGCGGCAATTTCCGGTTTACGAGGATCGCCGTTCTGGGCGATCAGGTAACAAGCAAAGCGTGAAAGATGGAAATCGGAAACAACCTGAACGGCACCTTTACCTCCCGTGATCGGTTTGCCGGCGCCGGCAAAGTGATACTCATGATTGTTTCCCGACTGTCCGCATGAAGTCATCGCCCTGTTGATCGCATCTTCAAAGCGCCGCCATTGGCCATACCCCAGCAAAGGCTGCAACTCCCGGGCACTCCAGAATTCAGCACCATGTTCGTTTGTCTTTTTCAGCTCTTCAAATGTGACTGAACCGCTTACCGGCAATGATCTGTCTGTAATTTTGGCACCACCTGTTCGTTGTAATGTAAGTCTGTTCAAAAAGTTTCAGCACTACAACTTTCTCGTCTCCTGCCACGCTACAAATTCCGCAGGACGCAGGCGATAGCGGGCAATTATCCCCGGATGCAAACGCTTGATCTCATCCTGTACCATTTCGACAAAGGCGGAACGATTTTGCTCGTCGATGCGCTTCTCTGCGAACTGTTCAATTGTCTGCAGAATATCCAGCTGCTTGTTGCGAACGATATCCGCTACCAGTTCGTGCAACTGTAGACGATAGCGAAGCCGAATAGGGTCAGGCTCCGCCAGGCTTTTGCGGACCAGGACATATTCCCTGGTAGATCGTTCATAGGCCCAGACAAACAGGTCTCGGAGCAGTTCGATCCGGTTCATTTCGTAAACACCCAGCATGGCGTCGATGTAGGCCCGATCCGGCACATCGATAAACGTCAGCGGTGAGAGGTTATGTTTTATCAGCGGGATATTGGCCCCGAGTCGGGAAACCCGCTTGTTCACGTCCTCGAACGGTTGAAGATAGGGGATATGCACCAGGATGAAAAACGCCTGTTCAAAGGGATCTTCGATTTCAGAAGCTTTTCTGAGTATGTCGTGGAAACATTCATCGATGAGTTGTGGAGCCGCAAGCGGCACAAATACAGAACCGCCGATCTGGACAGGCCGGGAACGCAGGCGTCCGCTGGCGTCCGGGTCAGGCATCAGGTTTTCCGATAACAGACCGTGCAGGCTGAGGAAGGTATGTGTATCAAACCCGACGGATTCCGCTTCATCAAGCAGCAGCTCAATTGCCGTCTTGTGATTGAGGATCATCTGCGCTTCCTGAGCGTCCTTACCTTCTGCATAACGACCAAACTCGATCAGGTTTTGCGTGTCGATGCGGGAATAGGTGTTCCCTTCCAGACGGCTGGATGCCCACGAAAGATCGATCAGCAGCCGGCTGAGAATGGCCCGGCCATAGGTCCCGGCAGGTCGTTCAAACTCACCAGTATCACCAATGCGATGCAGGTGTTTGCGGGTCATCTCACCCAGATACCATGTTGTGTTGGGGATATAGGCATGAAGGAATGAGCGTTCATACCCGACAGGGGTTCTCGCTCCCCGGGGGCGACGAACCTGGGAGAATATCTCGCGACCTTCTTCGGAGAGTGGAATGTACGTTTCGTAGGTTTCTTCCGCGCCACGAGCTTCTGATTCGGGTGAAACCATACGGATGTCAGTTGGCGCAAGCAGCCGGTAGATCGTTGCCTTGCCTTTGCCAATAGCAGCAATATGCCGCTTTGCCGCCAGTTCGGCGAGCCAGCGCTGTACCGTACGCAGGTGCGGAGGGTTACTCAGTTCGTTCCGAATGCTCTCACTATTACGTCCATCAGGGTGACGGGCCAGGGAAGCAAGGATCTCTTCTTGTTGGGGAGACAGCAATGTAACAGTCATGTTCAAGTCTCGCTTTTGATATTAACGACAAATCGCGACACACATAATGTCGTCAATAGTCGTGAATTGCAACTAATTTTGTCGCAAGCCGTCGCGAAATCTATGGCTCTGAATCCCACAATTCGCGATAAGCGTTGATATAGCCTGCCGTGGCGGCGGGGTCGATATCGAAGTAATGGCGGCAGAGACGGCGATAGAGCTGAAGTGCTTGTTCGTATGCGCAAAAATCAAGCAGACCATCGAGAGTATGTTCGATCTGCCGGACATCGCGGCTGCGAGTGGCGATAATCGTTTCCACCACCGGCGTATATTGGAGCACAGCATCTGCTTGCAACCCCTGCATCTGTTCGGCAATGACACTTACGGACTGGAGGAGCGTAGCGTAGTCGTTCATGTCATTTCGCATGATGAAAAGCTTCATCAACTTTTTCAGCCAGGAGCACTTTCAAGAGCGATTGGTAGGGAACGTCCTTTATATTGGCAAGCATTTTAAGCCGATCAATCAACGAAACCGGCAGACGCAGCGAAATTGCCCTGGTTGATGGTTTCAGGTTGGGAAATACAGTTTCCTCGGCTTGAGAAAAATCAAGATAGTCCGTCGCATCACGGGTTGACCAGAAGTCTCGCTCATCATCCTCTGTTTTAAATTTTGGAACTTTTTTTAAGGCGGTCACGATATACCTCCAACTCTTTATCTGTCATATCCCGTGCTGAAATGACCCGGATGTAATTATTCCTGACTTGGAATCAATCACTAACCGACGGAGATAATCACGTACAATCTATATGAAATTCGGAAATCCCGAATTTCTTGATGGACGACTGCTCAACCAGTTCACTCTCGGCAACTATGGCGTCATGACGGGTGGTTGTCCGGAATTTCCAGACAACCACCTGATCGACACGTCAGGCGCCTGATAGATAAGCATTTCGGAGTTATTCATTATCTAATCCTTACGATTAATTAAGTTCTGATGCCACTCAATCAAAATAACATAAGCGTATGACAGCATACGTCATTTCAACGGATATTGTTCACTCCCGACGGTAAAAACTCCATCGCATCTTCCAGTCCCAGGGCACGATACTCCACCTGGTATCCCTGATATTCCTGCAGCAGTCGTTCAGCTTTGTGCTGCAGTGCCGGCAGACTGATCCTGGACTTGTTCCGTTTGATCTCGGCTATTACCAGTACTTTGCGCAGGTCGTTCACCGCCACCAGGTCAATCTCGTTTTTGTTGCCGCGCTCCCAGTAACTGCCGATGCGGTTATACTTGCCGCTGGCAGCAAACAGATCGTGAAAGAAGCGCTCCAGGATCTTGCCGGACCAGGTGGCGTAATCGCGCTCGATAATCTCACGGACATAACCGAAGTTGCCGGTCTCGATCGCTGACAGGTTGCGGTAGATAAAGCGGAACCAGAAACTGAG
>JBGSQR010000004.1:0-3547 GCA_041737975.1 Geobacterales bacterium
CACAGTAGAGGACACGCCGCAGTCAAATGGAACAAACTGCATGATAAACAGTGTACTACTCGCACTTTTATTGCAGCGACTGGTTCCAGACGATTTGAGTTTAAGCATGCCAGTTGTGTTTGATGAGATTGGTAGCCTTGATGAGAAAAATTTTCAGGAGATCCTGAAGGTTATGGAAGAACATAATCTCTATCTATTTGTGGCAAACCCTGAGCAAAATGGCTTAATCGCCAGCGTCCTCGATACCTATCACGACCTTTCTCTTTTCAAAGCCTCTGATGTAGGCGTATTAAATAAAGCTGAAGCCATTTATTACCCTGGCATGGAGGAGCGGCTGGAAAATATGGAATTTGAGTCCGAAATAGAAAACGTAGATGAAGCCATGATGAGTGTCTGACAATGGATACGAACGCACAAAACACACTTGTCATCATCTTCCAGCATGTCGAGATTTTTTTCACGATGCTGGACCATTACACCAGCAACAGTAAAACGGTAATCGGCTTTAAGGTTTCTGCTTATGAGAATGTTATCGAATCTTATCTGAACAGAAAGGAGTTGAGTAAACAGGATTGCCAACGTATCAGAGCGGCGCTATCGATTAAAAACATGAATGAGTGCTGCTTGCTGAGTTTTGTTGATGATCAGCGCGGTCAGTTTGCATTGCAGCGAGGGTTGTTGCAAACCATTCAGAATTTAGACTCTAAACGAATCAGGGAACTTGGCCAACCCGATTTGGACAGCATCTATGAGCAAATTAAACGCTTATATGATTACTTCATCTCTAAGGCCGGGATATACGAGCGTGAAGATCTCGATTTTAAGGAAAATCTCGCCGCTTTATTGGATGTTTTGCACGAAACACTGAACAAAATTGACCACAATGTCCGGGCACTAGAAGGTAGCTCCAAGAGGCTCTCTGAAATTCTGGATAGCCATGATTTCAATCAGATGGTTATGAACGACCGGGTGCGTAATGCTTTGCAAGAAGTCATACATATATCAAAACGCAACATACAGCCCACTCTCATTTTCTTAAATGAGAAAATTATGGCTGCCGGCACGAGTGCTATGAGGCTCATTCGAGAAATCAAAGAATGTTTTGCCAAAGCCAGCTTTCATATCGAGTATGCGAACATCTCAACTATTGAAATGAAGCTACTTTCCTATGCTGATGTGATTGGTGACACTCGACGTCGCATGAATCGTTATGTAGAGATGGACCGCAAACAACGAGAATTGTACAACAATATAGAACTATGGTTTAACGAGCTACATGAATTAGTCGTCTCTCGACTAGACAGCAAGTTAACCGGAAAGAGAATACCCGCGGATGCGCCAATATTTGAGCCTGCTCGCTCTTTTAGAGGACTGGTTAGTTGGACATCGTCAAACCTTACGGGTGCGCTGATTGAGTTACCTCAATATGCTAATGAACAGTATGTACACGAGTATATCCGCAGTCAGTTAGATAAAGTTGATGCTATTAATTCGAGTAAACGGACACCCAGTAAAGACCCTGCATCTGCCAAGGAGCGCTTCGAAAAGAAGCAACGTATTCATCGTATCAAGCAAGTTATGGCTAGTTTTAGTAACCAAGCAGCAGAGAAAGACTTGTACCTGGCGATACATCAGTTTTTAGAAGAAAATCTGAAAGATTATAAGTTAAAAGATGTATTTGATGCTTTGCACTTTGCAGAAGAGAGCAAGCTATACAGGCCAACTCTGTTGAGGGGAGAAATCATCTATAAATCACAGAAGCTGTCATATTTGATCAGAAGGAAACAAGCAGTCATATGAACAATAACTACCTTGACCTGGATGTATTTGCTTCCCGGCTAATTTACAAAGATTTCATCGCCGGAGCGGTAATAAACAAATATGAGGTCATTGAAGGAGAATTACAGCCTTCACAAAAGTTCCGAGCGCTAATAGATGATATCGATAAATATCGTTACGTATACAGTCTCCTTGGTTTCACAATTCAAAGCATCGGTGAGGAATCATTTTTCGTAACCCGAACAGACAGGGCGGAAGAATACAATGAGGTTGCCGCGAATATCCAAGTGATACTTTTAGTTATATTGAGAGGGGTGTACTCCCTTGGGATAGCCCCTGGTATTCTTTTAGACCCAACTGCAGGGCTCAGCTGTATGCAAATTAATGACATTGGCAATTTAAATGAGCAGAAGAGAATTCTAGAAGCCTGCAAAATGAAACTGCCCCTCTCGGAGTCAGTGAACTCATTGCTTGTTAATCGTGGAGTTTGTTTTAAGACCAAATCTGACAGATACATCTTATCTGCAGCAGGTAAACATTTGTTTCTACAACTAACTTCATCGACAAACCTATAACAGGATTCAAAGCTTGGAGTTTGATTCGTTCATTATCATGGCCATCAAAAACGAAATTTTCTTTTTATAAATGTAATTGAGCAGGCTGAGAATTTATGCCCATAATGTGATTACAGATTGGATGCCATTTAGGAATGCTACTCAATATCTAACAACAAGATCTGAAGCGACCTTGTCTTTGGGTAAATAGTGGGATGACAAATAGCACTTGGTGAAAGAGTTTTGCACGTCGATAGATGAAGCACAAAAAATACACTTCATGCGTATATATATGCCAAAGCTGAAGGCTGCCGCAGTTATTGGTATTGGTATTGGTTAGGTGATAGTTATGTGGCTGATTTTGAGGCACATGCCAAGAGTAAGTGGTCTCTGTTGCGGATCGTCAGAGTAAGAGAGCTGGCAATGCAGCCAAACGCCACTGAATTTATGTTAGTCAGCTGTGTGTCCGAAGATAATCCGGACACTATATCACCGTTTACAGCCTCGTTCGGCGCAGGTTGGAGCCAGCAAGACTTGAGACTTGGGTGAAGTCTCCCTCCCCTATATTTGTGATGTATAGATTAGAGGAGTACCTTAAGTTTTAATTACTAACTTCCCCCTAAACATAAGTGTTTAAAATGGGATTGGAGATTATGGGTTCTATTAAAATATCTGCGATAAAAAGACTGTTTGCGATTTCTGGAAATGAATGCGCTTTTCCTGAATGTCGATCGCCAATAATTGAATCGTCAGGCACCGTTACCGGGGAAATAGCTCACATCAAGGCTGCAAATAAAAATGGTCCTCGATATGATGCCTTGCAAACAGATGATGAAAGGAACTCGTTTGACAACTTGATATTGCTGTGCAGTCGTCATCATACGATTGTTGACTCGGAAATAGAGTTATATCCGGCGGATGTAATACAAAAATTCAAAAAAGAACATGCGAAACAAAGTGTTGTCGGAATATCACCACTCACAGAATTTGCATCAAAGATGCTGCTTGACAACTACAATCAAAACATTGTCATTCATAGTAATTCTGGACAAGTTGTAATAAATAGCCCAGGTGCAATTCAGGCAAAAACCGTAAATATTAAGTCTCAAAAAGTAAAAGCTGTCTACCCAATACCAGAAGGTGCTGTATCTGGTGTCCTAGGAATGAATTCTTACATTGAATATCTAATTGTAAAATATAAAGATTTTCAGAAA
>JBGSQR010000012.1:0-2471 GCA_041737975.1 Geobacterales bacterium
AACGTAGCAACTCACCCAGGCTTCCACCTTTATCAACCAAAGCTATCTGTATATCTTCAGACAGATTAAGTCCCGAAACAATCTCACTCATGGGTATATCGTAAAAATCCTTCAAAATTGAAAGAATACCGACCATGAAAGCTTGTTCACGAGAGGACTGAATACTACGAAGTTGCGGGTGAAGAAGAGCAAGTCTTTCCATCAATGCAGCCCTTACTGCAGCCATATCCACATTGGGGTTATCCAGCGCCCGACTGTCATCGGCGGCAAAGATGGCAAGCTGAGCCCACTTTTTAAGTTGGTCCAAACCTACTATTGTGAGTGCATGGCGCACTGTTCTAATTTTTTCGCGCATCCCGGTTGCAACTGAATTAACCAATAGCAGTAATTTATAAGTCAGTGCCGGACTTTTTCTGAAAGTTTCTTCGATTGAATCTATGCTTGAGTCGTCATTCAATTTCCGCATTAGCTCAAACAGAATACCGGCAGAGTCCTCTAATATTCTTTTTTGTATCAGTGATGGGCGGGCGAAAAAGTAACCTTGGAACAACTCGAACCCCATCCCTCTGCTTCTTAGATAAACAGCTCTTGAATCGACTTTTTCTGCCAGCATCTTAACCGGATACTTTTTAAATCTTGTGGTCATTTCATAAAGATGCTCCAAAGGTGTTTTAATCACATCAAACTTCACAACATCGATTAAACCATCATAAAGCACTTCATATTCCTGACTGTACTCATGATCATCCAGAGCCAAAAGACATCCCTTTGCCTTCAGCATGCGACAACGCTCAACCACATCGGGCGTTATTATTATGTTCTCAAGTAACTCCAGGCCGATCATCTCTGCAGGAAGAATGTCGATACTGTCACTCATCAACAAATCAACCTCCACATTAATGAACCCCCTGTGACTGCCGAGAACATCACTGATGCCAAAGTTGGAAAGAATGTTTATCATGACATTGGCACTGGCCATCGTCGCATCCGAGACAAAAGCGGAGGAAAGTGATCGAGGAGAACGAAAAAGCAATTCGTATGCTACGACTTCCTCCAGCCTGTTAAGTATCGGTTGTCTTCCAACTAGATAACTATTATCCATCCGCCTGCACACCAAATCCCTTTCTATGAAATGATTTCAACAAGTCTAAAAATTTCTACTTATCTGCAAGTGGCAACATCAGCAGTTGCTGCGTTCCACTATTGTTGAAACGCACCTGTAGGCGTAACGACTTTGCACTTGTTGCCTCGCCAGGAAAAAATATAAATCCATTCGCCAATGACCCGGATGGAATCACTTTACCCTCAAGAGTTTTTTCCCGCATGTCTGCTGCAATCTGAACTTCCTGACTTCGATTATCAGACTTTGAGACGCCACCTATCACAGCCCCGCCTGCACCTCCCAGCACCCCACCCTTGACAGCGGATATACCGGCATTGCGCCCTGAAACAATACCGAGAGCCAGCCCCAGAATTGCTCCTGCTGCGGCACCATACATTGCCCCCTTGCCGGCACCACTACCGATAGCACCGCTGGCAGCGGCCTTTTCAACACGATCCACTGCCTCACGTGTACTTAAAATTTTCCAGTAGCGGTTGTTGGCATCCACAAGAAACGTTTGTGAAGTTACAATTTCAACTCCCTGCCCTGCCTGATTATCCATAACCACTTGAACAGGAAGAAGTCCTGCACCGCGAATATCGAATCCAAAAGCTTCATCAGCCTTTGTAACATCGGCATATTGTTCCGCTCCAACCAGCACACCGTAAACATTCATAGAGTTGGGATAGTCCTGAGGAGGCCTAAAAGATACAGATCTGTTTTTATAAGTTGTACAACCGGCAAACTGAGCTGCAATGACGATGAGACAGATAAATTTTTTCATGGAATCCCCTTTGCTGCTTTTTTTGGACACATCCAGAACTTGCTAGAAATTAAAATGGTATTGGGCTTAAACATGATACTTGTACAACATATAAAACTCTACCTGACCAGAATAAAACGGTTCAGAAACCAACAGCAATCATTCAAGCACCGAAATTCCGTATATAGGTGCAACTTTGACCTTATATGTACCTCGCCGGTAGGATTCAATAAAGTTCTTCTCCCAAAGGACAAAGCGTTTTTGTTCCCCATGCAAAGGAACAACCTTATCAAAATATCTGGCCTGCTGATCAATAAAATCAAAAATCATCTTAATCTGTATATCTCTGAATGGTGGCCCTTGCAGATATAGATAACTTGTGATTAATATCAATGTGCCATCCGTATCTATCGCAATTTTCACCGGGTAATTTTCATCTGAACCAAACAAAAAACCTGGATCAAAACATGTAATTACACAGGCACTTTGGAACTCTGAAATATTATTATTAATAATTGCCCTGAGATCTTTAGAGATAAACCAGGGCAAATTGTTTGTATTTAATATCATCGTCTGCCTTATCTTGTTTTGCTAAAACTATTCGCT
>JBGSQR010000347.1:0-7338 GCA_041737975.1 Geobacterales bacterium
TAGCACTGCTTTCTACTTTGCCGGGAGTGGATAGTGCTGTTTTGAAATCTGAAACCCCTCCCATTACTGATTGCCACTTTCCCCTGCTAAGCTTGCCGTTTCTCTTTGGAACGGATCTGGCTACTGTGCCGGCTTCTATTCCATATCTTCTTCCTGATCCATCAAAAACAGCCGCCTGGCAAGGCATATTGACTAGAGATTCTCTGTTTAAGATAGGACTCGTTTGGCGTGGCAGTGCATCTAATCCCATGGATGGTGACCGTTCCTGCCCCTTTGCAGAGCTTGTGCCGTTGCTGGTCATTACGGAGGCCAGTTTCTATAGCCTTCAGGTAGGGCCAACCGTGAGCGAGTTGTCAGGCCATGCCGAAAGCGCCAGCCTGATTGACATGACTAATTACCTGCATGATTTTTCCGATACCGCTGCACTGATTGCTAATCTCGATCTGGTAATTACTGTTGATACTGCTGTTGCCCATTTGGCAGGAGCAATGGGGAAACCTGCCTGGATATTATTGGGATATACTCCCGATTGGCGCTGGATGCTTGAACGAAACGATTCTCCCTGGTATCCCGGTGTACGTTTGTTCCGTCAGCCGAGTCCGGGTGACTGGTGTTCTGTGGTGCAGGCGGTTTTTCAGGCACTTCAACAAAAGTTGTCAAAGCAAAGTTGTAATGCAAGCACTTTGATCGAAACGTTAGAGGCATCTTTCCAGCAAGCGCTTTCATCAATTGAAAACAAAGATCTTGAGACCGCAATCAAGGAACTAAACAGCCTGTTGCTACAACTTCCTGAAGAGTCGCCGATCTGGTTCAATCTTGGTAGAGCCTATGAAATGGCAGAGAGTTTTAGTGAAGCGGCACATGCCTATCGACAGGCGCTTTCAGGAAGTCCCTGTAGCCCTGCCATCTGGTTTGCTCTAGGTGGAATCCGACTTAAGCAGAAAGCTTATCCTGAAGCAGAGTTCTGTCTGCTCAAGGCGCACCGGCTAAACACCGAATCGGTGGAAATACTTTTGAGCCTTGGTAGTGCGCTGTCGGCACAGCATAAGACAAACGAAGCCTTTGACTGCTGCCAAAAAATAATGGCAATTAAGCCCAATTGTGTTGAAGCCCTTTATAATATGGCATTTATTCAACTCCGGAGGGGAGAGTACGTGCCTGGGTTTGCCAATTTTGAAGCCCGCTTGGGCATTGAGAAATTTGATATTGATCCACGCACATATCTGCAGCCAAGATGGGACGGTGCGCCGCTAAACGGCAGAAGTATTCTCATCTACGGAGAACAGGGGATGGGCGATGTAATCCAGTTTGCCCGCTATATCCCGCTTGTGACTGAACTGGGAGGCAAGGTCGTTTTTGAGGTTGATCCGCCGCTGGTTCCTCTGTTTGAATCGTTTCCCGGAGCAGAACGGATTGTCCCCAAGTCAAAACAACCTCCGCTTACTGATGTTTACATCCAATTGCTCAGTCTGCCATACCTGCTTGGAACTACTCTCGAAACGGTACCAAATCAAGTGCCATATATTTCCCCGGATCAGGTAAAGGTGGAAAAATGGCGGTTATCTCTGGCCAGTCATGGACCGGCATATCGAATTGGCTTGGTCTGGAGGGGTAACCCGCTTAACCCGCATGATCAGATCAGGTCTTGCCCTCTTGCCGAGTTCTTGCCGCTAGCAGCTTTTGATGGTGTCCAGCTCTTCAGTCTGCAAGTGGGGGCGGGGGTAGGCGAAATAACTAGTCAGAATTCTGGCGTTAAGTTGATTGATTACACCGATCAGTTTGGGGATTTTTCTGATACGGCGGCATTTATCGCAAATCTTGATCTAGTGATCGGTGTCGATACGGCAGTAACTCATTTGGCTGGTGCTTTGGGTAAGAGAGTCTGGGTGATACTCCCCCATGTATATGACTGGCGTTGGCTTGAAGGGCGGGATAATTCCCCTTGGTATCCGACCGGGCGCGTATTCTGGCAACATCATCCAGGCGACTGGACCGGCGTGATAAACAGTTTGAAAAACAGTCTGGCAGAATGCCTGATTGAAAAAACCCTGAATGATGTCGAATCCCGTTACGAAAATGGTACCAAATTGAAGGCGGCCGGAGACCTTGAAGGTGCCGAACGATGTTTCCGGCAAATCGTGGAGCAATACCCGGATCTGCCGGATCCCCAGCACAGTCTGGGAGTGGTGCTGCAGATGCAGGGACGCCCTACAGAGGCTATCGGCCACTATAAGGCCGCCATAGCCCAGGACCCTGGTTTTGTGCAGGCCCTCTATAATCTTGCCAACGCCCTGGTGCAGTCCGGCCGGTCCCATGAGGCGCTTGAATATGTGTACGCCGTGTTACGCTACGACGCTGACCATGCCGATGCGCACTGGATGCTCGGTATGCTCCTGTTGCTGCATGGAGAATATCTCGAAGGGTGGAAAGAATATGAATGGCGCTGGCAGGCCAAGCAGTTCCTGGCCAAAATACCTGCTCTGGGGCGTCCGCAATGGGACGGGGCACCGCTGGCAGGTAAAACTCTGCTGATCCAGATGGAGCAGGGGCGCGGTGATATGATCCAGTTCGCAAGATATATCCCGCTGGCTGCTGCCTTGGGTGGCAAGGTCATTGTCCGTGCCTTGCCTGAGTTGCTTTCGCTGCTGTCAACCGCTAACGGCGTCAGCATGGTTGTGGACCAGAACCTGCCGCTGCCGGATTTTGATCTGTATATTCCGGTAATGAGTCTGCCGTATGTATTTGGTACAACTATTGAGACAATTCCCTCGCAGATCCCGTATCTCAAACCTGATCCTTGTAAAGTAGAAGAGTGGCGCCGGGAAATTCCCGCAGATGGCCTGTTACGCATCGGACTTGCCTGGCAGGGGGCGTCTGAAAACAGAGATAATCTAAAACGTTCCTGTCCCTTGATTGCATTGCAGCCGTTGTTTGATCTGGAAGGAGTTGCTTTCTACAGTCTTCAGATCGGTGAAGGATCGGAGCAACTGGAAAACCTGCCGAACGGCATGAAGGTTGTTGATCTGACTGATCGCATTCATGATTTTGCCGATTCGGCGGCACTGATCGAAAATCTGGATCTTGTGATAAGTGTTTGTACCTCTGTTACTCATCTGGCCGGAGCGCTTGGCAAGCCGGTTTTGACTATGCTGCATTTTGCCTCTGACTGGCGCTGGCATCTGGAGAGAATCGACTCTCCATGGTATCCGACCATGACGCTTTTTCGTCAAACGGTACAGGGTGACTGGTCAGGAGTAATAGCTGCTATCATAAGTAAACTGGCCGGGATGCTGGCAGATGCAGATTTTAATAACAAACGTGGAATTTCAATGCTGCTGGCCGGGGATTTTGCCAGGGCAGAAGAGATTTTTTCCCATGCGATAACTCTGGATCAGGGTTGTGCTGAGGCATTTTGTAACCGGGGTGCTGCTCTTGATGCGCTTAACCGGCTGGATGAAGCCATTGTTAGTTATCAAACAGCACTTCAACTCCGGTCGGATTATATGCAGGCATTGTACAACCTGGGAAATACGTATATGTCTCTCAGCAAACATGCAGAAGCCCTTTCTTGCTATGAGCGGGTGATTGAGCTGGATCCGGACTTTGTTGCGGCATATCTGAGCCTGGGTGAAGTTGGAAAAGTGTTGCAGGACTTTTCACTGGGGCGGGCAGGATTCCAGCAGGCAGCAAAAATTGATCCTGCTTGTGCAGAGGCATTTCAGGGAATCGGCGAAATCTGTCAAGCCGAAGAACATTTTGAGGATGCCATCGTTGCATATAAAAAAGCTCTGGGACTGAAGCCTGCTAACACTGCAACCCTGAACATGATGGGCACGGCATATCAGTCAATAGAGCAGCTCGCGGAGGCGGAAAAATGTTATCGTCAAGCATTGCTTCAGACGCCGGAGCAGGCTTTTGTTCTTAATAATCTTGGCGTAGTGCTTAATGCCCAGGGACGGCTGGAAGAGGCCGTTGAAATTTATCACCATCTGCTTGAAGTCGCTCCGGACTATGCAGACGGACATTGGAACCTGTCGGTGGCGTTGCTTGCTTTGGGCAGATATGATGAAGGTTGGCGTGAGTTTGAGTGGCGCTTTAAAAAGGCCAACCCGGTGCCGCTGCGCAATTATGTACAGCCGCTTTGGGACGGTTCTTCGCTGGCCGACAAAACTATCCTGCTGCATGCAGAGCAGGGGTTTGGGGACACCATCCAGTTTGCCAGATATGTTGGACTTCTGGCCCGGCAGGGTGGTCGTGTTGTTATTGAATGCCAGGTGCCGGCCCTGAAACGTTTGTTGTCTTCTCTTGACGGTGTTGCGGAGATTGTGGTTGCGGGCCAGCCGCTGCCGCACTTTGACTGTCATTTGCCGCTGATGTCGCTGCCCCTGGTTTTTAATACAACTCTGGAGACAATACCGGCTCAGATTCCATATCTATCTGCTGATCAGCAGGATGGGGGGCGTTGGAGACAGCGTTTGGGGACATCCGGCAGATTAAAGGTGGGACTGGTCTGGTATGCCAAGCAGAGTCAGGTGCTTAACCGCAAGCGTTCCTGCCCTTTGCCATTCTTTTCCACACTCTGGAAAGTGGATTATGTTGATTTTTACTCACTGCAAGTCGGGTTCGGTTCGGAACAGCTGCCGGATTTTGCCGCTGGACATGCCATAATCGACCTGGCGGGTGAGATAGATGATTTTGCCGACACTGCAGCTGTTATCGCAAATCTTGATTTGGTTATCACCATTGACACGGCTGTTGCCCATCTGGCTGGTGCGTTGGGAGCAAAGGTCTGGGTCATACTTCCCCATGTAGCAGAGTGGCGATGGCTATGTCAGGGTAAGGATAGCCCCTGGTATCCGTCCATGACACTTTTTAGGCAACCAGCCCAGGGAGACTGGTCCGCATTGATGGGCACTGTTGCGGCTGCTTTGCAAGATTGTGTTGATGGGCGTGTTGCTAAAATATCAATAAAAACAGCTCATTCTGCGCTGAAAGTCGGTCTGGCATGGTCCGGGCGTCAGGATAACCCGATTAACCGCAAGCGCAGTTGCCCGTTTTCAGCGCTTGCTCCTCTTTTTGCTTTGGACGGAATCACCTTCGTAAGGCTGCAACTGGATTCAGCAGAAGATTTTGATGAGCGCATGGTTGATGTTACTGACAGTATCAATAGTTTTGAAGACACGGCCGCTTTGATGGCACATCTTGACCTGATCATCTCAATTGACACGTCTGTGGCGCATCTTGCTGCCGCCACAGGTCGGCTGACCTGGGTACTTCTGCCACATGTGGCAGATTGGCGCTGGTCTTCTGCAGATGGCAAGTGGAGTAGCTGGTATCCAGGTGTGGAATTGTTCCGACAGACTGACTTTGGAGATTGGGGCTCTGTGATAAGGGTGGTTGCTGATCGGCTTTCTATGCTGTCCGGTACGAATGCTGTTCAAATGCCCGAAATTACCGGGTCAACTTTGCACGTTTCACCGGAACGGTATGAGTTGGAGCGGCTTCTAAAAGGCAATCTCAATGAAGTGCAAAGAGATGTTGCTTCTGCTGACGCCCATCTGAATGTTGGTGCTGCCTTGGCGCTGCTGGGCAGGTATGCTGAGGCGATAAACAGATTTCAACATGTCCTGGAACTGGACCCTGAGCATGTGGCTGGTCACCTGAATCTGGCTTATTCTCTATTGGCGCTGGAGCGTTTTCCAGAAGCCTGGGACCATTTCGAGTGGAGACTGAGAAGGGTGCTGCCTGATCAACTGCCACCCTGGCCGATGCTGAACGAAAATAATTTTGATACACACCCTGTGGGTACCAAACTGCTGGTGCATTGTGAGCAGGGTTATGGTGACACGATCCAGTTCTGCCGTTTTCTCCCTCTGTTAATTGAAAAAGGCTATTGTGTGATTGTCAGCTGCCAACCACCCATGACTGCACTTATTGGCTCAATTGCAGGGGGTTGTAAGGTTGTGCCGCATGGAGATCCACTGCCGGTCTGTGATCTTCAGGTTTTGTTGCTAAGCTTGCCGAGTCTGTTTTTAACAACTAAGGAGTCTCTTCCGCTCAAAATTCCATATATTGTCCTTGGTAAAACTACATTGGAAAAGTGGAAAAAGATAATAAACAAAAAAAATACACATTTTCTCTAAAGAGTTTCCAGCAACAGACGATATACTAATTAAACGCAGAATGCGTATCGGCAAAACGCCGAAACAACCCAGAAAAGGAGCGACACCATGGCAATTTCAGACATCTCCCTTACCGCAGGAATGAGAAACAACCTTCTTGCCCTTCAGAAAACATCACAGCAGTTATCATCAACCCAGGATCGCTTGAGCAGCGGTAAACGTGTAAATACTGCTCTTGACAACCCGACAAACTTCTTTGCTGCCGCCGCCGCTATGGACCGTGCAAGTGACCTTAACGACCGTAAAGACGGTATGAGTGAAGCCGTTCAGACGATCAAAAACGCTGACAACGGTATCAAAGCCATTACCTCCCTGATTCAGGCTGCCAAAGGTCTTGCCAGCTCTGCATCCGCAACCAACGACACACTGTCTCAGGTTACTTACGAAAGTCAGTTCTTGCAAATCACCAGCCAGATTACAACCTTGGCCAGTGACTCCACCTACCGTGGTACCAACCTGCTTACAGCTGGAACACTCTCCATCGAGTTTGCTCCTAAAGCAGGCGACGCTAAGTTGACTGTTAACGGTTTTAAAGCAGATGCTGTTTCTTTGGGTGTCACCTCTGCTACTAACTGGGCTACTGCCGGCGCTTCAACACAGGCAATGGCAAACATGGATTCGGCGTTGACAACTCTGCGCACCAAGTCTTCAACACTGGCCAGTAACCTGACTGTTATCACATCACGCCAGGATTTCACAGACAACGTAATCAACACCTTGCAACAGGGCGCTGATAACCTGACACTGGCCGATATGAACAACGAAGGTGCTAACATGCTGATGCTGCAGACTCGCCAGTCTCTCGGCACTACAGCTCTGAGCCTCTCTTCACAGGCCGCTCAGTCTGTTCTGAGACTGTTCTAACAGGAGCAGAAGCTCTCAGTTATTTATTAACACACCTCAGGGGGGACTTCGGTCCCCCCGTCTTGTTTTAAGTAACTTATTCAAGGTGGGTATATGGATATCAGCTATGTAAATAAAGAAAGTTCGCCGCAGCAGGCCATGACTAACCAGAAGCTGGCTCAACAGGTTGTTGCTCCTGTGTCGGTTCCAGATAGCAAAACTTTAACCACTCAGGCTGTTCAGGCGGCTGAAAAAACAAGCGATTCTGTTCGGATTAAATATTCGGCCACAGCCAAGAACCTGGATACTGTGC
>JBGSQR010000048.1:0-8675 GCA_041737975.1 Geobacterales bacterium
TTTTTGATGTCGTTGGCGGCAGCCGGTGCAGTTATTATCGGAAAATGGCCTGAGGCGGCCATGGTAGTGTTTCTGTTCGCTATTGCCGAGGCGATTGAAGCCCTGTCTCTGGAGCGGGTGCGAAACGCCATCAAGTCATTGGCGGCAATGGTGCCGGAAACCGCAGAGGTGAAAATTGCCAATAAATGGCTGGAACAGCCAATATCTGCTGTGGCAATCGGCAGTCGTATCCGCGTTCGCACAGGTTCGCGCGTGCCGCTTGATGCCGTGGTTGTGACAGGCACGGCAGCGCTGGACCAGGCGCCGATTACCGGTGAGAGTCTGCCGGTGGACAAACAGGCCGGTGACTTGCTTTTCGCAGGCAGCATTGTAACTGATGGTGTTGTTGAGGCGACCGTAACTTCTGCACCAGGCAACAGCACATTAGACCGAATTGCCGCCGCCATTCAGGAAGCACAAGCGCAACGCGCACCGACTCAGCGTTTTGTCGACCAGTTCGCCCACTACTACACACCGGCAGTGGTAGCCTTTGCCGTTGCGTTGGCGCTGTTCGGGCCGCTCTTGTCCGGTGGCAGCTGGAGCAGTTGGCTTTATCAAGCTCTGGTGATACTGGTTATCGCCTGCCCATGTGCGCTGGTTCTCTCAACACCGGTAACGGTTGTCAGCGGCCTGACTGCTGCGGCCAGGCACGGCATTCTGATAAAGGGTGGGACTTTTCTGGAGATGGGGCGGTTATTGAAGGCCGTGGCGCTGGACAAGACAGGTACCCTGACATTGGGCAAGCCAGAGATGACCGTCGCAACATCACTCGGCAGCATGGCTGTAGAACAGGCTCTGCTGATTGCCGCCAGTCTGGACGATCATAGCACTCATCCGGTTGCCAGGGCTCTGGTTGCGGGATGGAGAAAAGATCAGCCCGATGCCAGGCTGCTGATGGTGGAAAATTTCGGCGTTATTAATGGTCATGGCGTCAAAGGTGTTTTAAACGGACAGTTGTGGTATCTGGGTAACCACCGTCTGGTGGAAGATCTGGGATATTGTACCCCGGTGCTGGAGGCTCAGTTGGCCATACTGGAAAACAGAGGCAACACGGCTGTGATTCTCTGTTCTGATTCCGGTCCGGTAGCAATGTTCGGAGTAGCCGATACGATCAGGCCGGAAAGTGCCCAGGCTGTGTCAGGACTTAAAGCTTTGAATGTGCATCCGGTGATGCTGAGTGGCGATAACTCTGCGACTGTACAGGCTATTGCCGAACAACTGGGAATTGAGGACGCACGGGGCAATCTGATGCCGGAAAGCAAGCTGGCCGCCATAGTAGAGCTTAAGGAGCGTTATGGGGTTGTCGGCATGGTTGGTGACGGAGTTAACGATGCACCGGCCCTGGCAAGGTCGGACATCGGGTTTGCCATGGGTGCAGCCGGAACAGCAACAGCTCTGGAAACAGCTGATGTAGCCATCATGGATGACGACCCGCGCAAGATTGCCGCCTTCATCGGCTTGAGCCGGAAAAGTGCGCAGATCTTGAAGCAAAATATCACATTTGCACTCGGCATCAAGTTTGTGTTTCTTGCCCTGGCGCTTGGTGGTTATGCAACTCTCTGGATGGCTGTCTTTGCGGATATGGGGGCGAGTCTGCTGGTGGTTTTTAACGGTCTGCGGCTGCTAGGGTATTTTTCAGGAAGAACAGCTGGATAAAATAAAACCTGATTAGTATTAATCTTCCTGAATTGACGGATTGTTCAGCAGTTCAAATATTTTACTAAACAAAACGTTTGGAAAAATCGGCTTTCTGATGAAATTGATATTTTCCATCTCTTCGAATGATTCCTGACTGTAGGCACTCATCAGCAATATAGTGACATCCTGATTATGTTTGGTGAGTTCTTTATAGGCATCTATGCCACTCATGACCGGCATGGTTATGTCCATCAAAATCAGGTCAATCTTGTCCGGGTTTAACTTGTATATTTCTATGGCCTCTTTGCCATTGCTCGCCTTGATTATATTATAACCTTCCCTGATCAACAGCTTTTGAAGAAAAAACATGATTGATTCTTCGTCATCAACCAGAAGAATTGTTTTTGCATTATCTGTGGACAACATATTTTTCATAGTTGAAACTTATAACTTTTTATCTTGTTTTGCAAGGTGTTGGTGTCTGTTTATATCAAGATAATTCAATTAAATAAAACTGGAAATATCTGGTTAGCGCCACTTACATTTGCCAAGAATAGAGATATAATTATTAAATTATGTGGTTTTATCAGGTGCCGTTAAATGTGGAGCCCAATATGAGCTATTCATTGAAAGAACTTCTGGATGTTTCAAGGTTACGACAATTACTTGATTATCTTGATGAAATTAGCAGTATGCCTTCAGCAATACTTGATACGGAAGGCAATGTCCTTACTGCATCAGGATGGCAGGATATTTGTACAAAATTTCATCGAGTCAATCCGGATACTCATAAAAAATGTATTGAGAGCGACCGGCGTATTGAAGTCAAGTTGAGCGAAGCGCCTCAACACGTTGTATATCGCTGCCCGATGGGGCTTGTGGATGCAGCGGTACCGGTAGTAATTGACGGAGAACATCTTGGCAATGTTTTCACCGGCCAGCTGTTTCTGGAACCGCCGGATGAAGCCTTCTTCGTCATGCAGGCCAGACAGTATGGTTTTGATGAAGATGAATATCTGGCGGCGATGCGCAAAGTGCCTGTAGTGCCTGAGGGGAAACTGCATAAATACCTTGATTTAATTCATGGCTTTACCGTGATGCTTGCGGAACAAGGCCTGCAGTCTATACGCCAAAAACAGGCTGAAGAGGCCTTGAAAATAAGCGAAGAACGATTCAGGTCGCTGATTGAGAGAATCCCCAATATTGCCATCCAGGGGTACAGGCTTGACGGTTCGGTCAGTTTCTGGAACAGGGCATCTGAAATGCTTTATGGTTACAGTGCAGAAGAAACGCTGGGAGCAAACCTGCTGGATTTGATTATCCCTGAAACAATGCGGGGATTTGTTGAGGGCGCAATTAAACAGATGGTCGTAACTGGTGAATCTATTCCAGCCAGTGAGCTGATGTTGAAACGCAAAGACGGATCACTGGTGCCGGTGTTCTCGAGCCACGCCCTGCTGAAATCCGGCGAGGATCAGGCAGAGCTGTTCTGTCTGGATATTGATCTGACAGAACGAAAAAAGGCGGAAGAGGTCATCAGGCAGGAACAGCTTTTTTCCAACAAGCTTTTAGACAGCCTCCCCGGAATATTCTATCTGTATACCTATCCTGAACTGCGCCTGATCCGCTGGAACAAGCAGCATGAAACTCTTTTGGGATATGAAAGTGGTGAGATAGAAGGGCGCCACCTTTTGGAATGGCATGTGCCGGAGGTCAGGGAAGCGGTAAAGGATGCCGTGGATATGGGGATGGAGCAGGGGCAAAACTCGGTTGAAGCATGGCTGCTGGCAAAAGACGGTCACAGGGTTCCGTTTATCCTGACCGGTGTCGGTCTTGAGTTGCAGGGCAAACGTTATTTGATGGGGATCGGCATTGACATAACCGAACGCAAAAAAGCTGAAGACGCCCTTTCATATTCAATTGCTCTGACCAATGCCGCATTGGAGTCGACAGCCGATGCTATCCTGGTTGTGAACAGGAAAGGTGAAATCGTTCAATGGAACCAAAAGTTTGTTGACCTGTGGCAGGTGCCGGAACATTTGCTTGTTAGAGACGTAAAAGATCCGGTGCTTGAATATGTCTCTGCACAATTTGCGGACCCTGAGGCGTTTGTGTCAGGTGTAATGGCACTGTATGAACATCCTGAAGACTCCAGTGAGGATACGTTGATTCTGGCTGATGGACGGTTTTTTGAACGTTATTCCCAGCCTCTCAAGATCGGTGATGAAATAGTCGGTCGCTTCTGGTCATTTCGTGATGTGACTGATCGAAAAGAACACGAGAGGGAGCAGCTGAAAATTGAGAAGCTGGAATCATTGGGTATTCTGGCAGGTGGCATTGCCCATGACTTCAATAATATTCTGACAGCGGTTATCGGTAATATTTCTCTGGCCCAGATGTTCCTGGAGCCGACTCACAGAGCTTTCAAACAGCTGTTGGAAGCAGAAAAGGCGTCAGTAAGAGCGACCGAACTGTCCCATCAACTACTGACCTTTGCAAGGGGTGGAGAACCACTGAAAAAGGTGGTTTCACTCAGGCCTTTGGTGGATGAATCCATTTCTCTGGTTCTGCATGGATCCAATGTCAAGGGAGTTGTTGATATCCCGGAATCCATTCCTGCCATTGAAGCTGATGAGGGGCAGTTGAGTCAGGTATTCCACAACATCATCATCAATGCTACCCAGGCCATGCCAGGTGGCGGTAAAATTTTTGTAACCGCCCGGAACGAACAGCTGCAAAGTGGCA
Source organism: Geobacterales bacterium (assembly GCA_041737975.1). Lineage (GTDB taxonomy): Bacteria > Desulfobacterota > Desulfuromonadia > Geobacterales > Pseudopelobacteraceae > JBGSQR01. Next base: position 4,423 of record JBGSQR010000048.1, read on the forward strand.
ACAGCATGGAGTTGCAGGCAGGCAACTATGTCAAGCTGATTTTTGCAGATCAGGGGTGCGGTATTTCAGAAACGGATTTAGCCAGGATCTTTGACCCGTATTTTACTACAAAGTCATCAGGAAACGGTTTGGGGCTTGCTTCGGCACATTCCATTATAAAAAGACATGGCGGTCATATCAGTGCAAGTTCTGTACTGGCTAAAGGTACAACTTTTAACATTTACCTTCCGTCAGTCGAAGAAACCTATGCGGATTACCGGTCTGAATCAGAGATAAAGATTGATGAAAAACATCGAGGCGGCATGATCCTGGTCATGGATGATGAGAAGATGATTCTGGAGCTGATCTCGGATATGCTTGACTGTCTGGGGTACGCGGTAAAAACCTGTGAGAATGGCGAAGAAGCTGTAAGTCTGTATAAGAAACAAATGGAAAAAGAGGAACCTTTCTCAATGGTTATCATGGATCTTACCATTCCTGGCGGCATGGGTGGCAAGGAGGCGGCAGAACAGATACTTGCCATCGATCCGAAAGCCTGTCTTGTGGTTTCCAGCGGTTATTCCAGCGACCCTATCGTGTCCAGCTTCAGCAGTTATGGTTTCAAGGCGGCTGTAGCAAAGCCCTACAGGCTTAAGGAGATCAGTCAGGTATTAAGTTCTCTGCTTTGATATTGTTCTCAAAAAACCATTCTTAAATCCAGAGTAATTCTATTTTGCCTAAAAAACAGAAAACATTCCCCTCTCCCTGAGGACCTCAGAGGCCTAAAGGAGAGGGTCAGGGTGAGGGGGGAATGCTGCTAAATATGGCACTGCTGCCCCCTCATCCGGCCTTCGGCCACCTTCTCCCTCAGGGAGAAGGAAAAAAACGGTAGATTGGTTCAACATAGGTATTTTCTGAAATAAACTACTGTATTAATTAGTAAGATATTGTTAATCTGACCAGATAATATAAAGATCGGGAGGTTGTGTTGTGACTGATGAAATTAAAATGTTGCATGAAAAAATAGATGCTGACCTGCAGTTTGTATTGGATTGTCTGTACGAGGTTTTGATTGAGTTAGGCGAGGACGAGGCAGCTGCTATCATACCCTGGCGGACAGCAACCGTTGTTCCGATCAAAAGGGTATCGACCGAACGGGCCTGTCAGCTTTATGCGATTGTTTTTCAACTGTTGGGAATGGTGGAGGAAAATGCTGCGGTACAGGTGCGCAGGGTGATGGAGGCTGGAAAAGGCCCGTCTTTTGAGCGAGGCTTATGGGGCAACACAATTTTAAGGCTGAAATCGGCCGGATTTGATGAAAAAACAATTGCCTCGTTTTTCAGTCAGGTTCATGTGGAACCGGTTTTGACGGCACACCCTACGGAAGCCAAGCGGGCCACCGTAATTGTCAAGCATCGTGCCCTTTACCTGCTGATGGTAAAGAGAGAAAACAGCATTCTGACACCTGCCGAACAGTTTCAGATTCGGGAAGAGATCAAGGAACTGCTGGAGCTGCTCTGGCGCACGGGAAATATCTATCTGGAAAAGCCGGAAGTGCAGTCGGAATTGAGAAATATTGTCCATTACCTGACGGCTATTTTTCCGGAAGCCATGCCGATTTTGGACCGGCGCCTAAAATATGCCTGGCTGGGGGAGGGTTTTTCTGAGGAGAGTATCAATTGCAACAGATTGCCCAAGCTGACATTTGGAACCTGGGTAGGTGGAGACCGGGACGGGCATCCGCTTGTTACCGCACAGGTGACAAAAGAGACATTGAATGAACTCCGGCTGAATGCGCTGCTGGTCATACGTCGCCGGCTGGTTGAGCTGGCAGCCAAATTGAGTCTGTCTGATATGCTGCAGGCTGTTCCAGACATGGTCAGCGAGTGGATCGGTGCCCGTGTCACAAGACTTGGCAAACCAGGCGAAGAAGCCCTTGCCCGTAATCACGGAGAATCCTGGCGTCAAGTGGTTAATCTGATTATCGCCACACTGCCGCTGGCTGTTGTCAGAGACCAGGTGGCCATGCTTGATGACTTTTCCGGCTGCTACCAGCGTGCGGCTGAATTGTGTGATGACCTTGACCTGCTGGATAGGTCGATCCGTCAGGTGGGCGGGGCACGACTGGCTGAAATGGAACTTTGCAATATCAGGAGGCTGGTTGATTCAATCGGATTCCAGTTGGCAGTTCTGGATATTCGCCAGAACAGCCAGTTTCATGATCGTGCCATAGCCCAGCTGCTGGCTTCCGCAGGTATGGAGGATACGGGTTTCCCCGACTGGCCGGAGGAAAAGAGGATTGAATTTATTACAAGGGAACTGGCTACCCCCAGGCCGTTCCTGCTGCCCGGTGTTAATGCTGGTAGTGAAGCTGATGCAGTTCTTGGATGTTACAGGACGCTTGCTGCACATATTTGCTCTTACGGTTCAGAAGGTATCGGTTCATTGATTGTCAGCATGACCAGAAGTTGTTCCGACCTGCTGACGGTTTTTCTGCTGGCTCGCGAGGCCGGACTGCTTGTTTATGATGAAACGGGTTGCCGTTGTTTGCTTCAAGTTGTGCCGCTGTTTGAAACCATCGATGATCTGCAGCGGGCGCCGGTTATTCTGAAACAGTTTCTGTCAAACGAAGTTACTCAAAAAACTCTCCGTAGCTACACTGAAAGCAGACCGTTACAGCAAGTTATGGTTGGATACAGCGACAGCTGCAAGGATGGCGGTATCATTGCCAGCCACGGTGCACTTTACAGGGCGCAGATGGAGCTGACTAATGTGGGCGACGACTGCGGTACGGACATCCGCTTTTTCCATGGACGGGGCGGTTCCATCGGCCGTGGTGCCGGTCCGACTTTCCGTTTTCTGGAAGCGCTGCCCCACGGTTCCCTGCGAGGTTCTTTCCGGATGACTGAGCAGGGTGAAACCATCTCCCAGAAATATTCCAATCTGTTGACCGCTGCCTACAATCTGGAACTGCAACTGGCCGGAGTGTTGGGAATGACAGTCAGGGCCGGGGAGGAAACCGCCTCTGCACCGGAGTTGGCCGCTATTATGGAGTTTCTGGTGGATGCCAGCCGCAGAAAGTATGAAGAGTTGATAACAGGTGAAGGGTTCATGGAGTTCTTTGCCCAGGCCACACCGATTGAGGTGATGGAGCAGTTGAAGATTGGATCGCGTCCCGCGAGGCGCACCGGCAAACGGACCCTTTCCGATCTTCGTGCCATCCCCTGGGTATTCAGTTGGAACCAGTCCCGCTACATGCTACCCAGTTGGTATGGGGCCGGTACAGCTCTGGCACAGCTCAAAAAACTGCACCCGGATCTGTTTGACCTGCTTAGTGAGGATATTACCCGTTTTCCGCTACTAAGATACCTGTTGATGAATGTGGAGCTTGCCGTTCTGCAGGCTGATCAGGAAATAATGCACTGTTATGCCGTGTTGGTGGAAAACCTGGAAATTCGTCAGCACTATCAAAAAATGATTGATGACGAGTATGAATTGACTTCAACCATTCTGGGCCAGCTCTTTAAAAAAACTGCCGTAAAACGTCGTCCCGCGCAAATGAAGGCCATATCACTTCGGAAAGATCCGCTAGCTGCGCTGCATTGCCAACAGATTGAACTGCTTGGAAAATGGAGGGCCGTGCAGGCGGAAGGAAAGGATCCGGATGGTGCGGCAAGATTGCTGGAGGAGCTGTTTATGACTGTTAGCGCCATAGCCGGTGGAATCAGGAATACGGGTTAGCAGTAGCTTGCTGTTTAACTCCCCCCAAGCGGGGGGAGGGGGCATGTTTTTCGGAAGATTGGTGCTAATCAGGTAGACAATTCAGATCGAATATTCGGGCTGGATTGATTCCGTCTGGTGCCATGGGTCAATTGAATGGATGTTGCCGCATTTGGTGCAGATGATTTGTGGTGAATACAGTGAAACATGGAATTTGATGTTCAGCTTGTTGCTGTAAAGCCAGCGCTTGTTCTGAACCCCGGTCGGCGAGTTTTCTTCCCCACAAATAGCGCAGGCAAAAGTTTCAGATGAATTGCTTTTTATATGTAATACAATCAGTCCGGTGGTTTTATCTTCAGTGATATTGGAAATATTCCACTTTGAAGATAGTCCAAGGATTGCAGAATATACGGAGTAGTTAAACATATTTGTACCTTGATAAGTCCGCAATTGTTTAAATTTTCATTAAGTACTACATTATGCATGCCATGTTGGACCTTTTTTCTGATGTAGCTGTATTGTTGGGATTTTCAGGATAAATGCCAACTGATTGA
>JBGSQR010000059.1:0-2250 GCA_041737975.1 Geobacterales bacterium
CGGCACTCTGTTGGATGTTTAAGGATTGTTCAAGATATTCAGCGGTTATTAGGCCCATACCAACCAGTATCTGGCCAATTCTGATGCTGTTATCAACGTGGTTTGCGCTTACTATGAATCCATCAACAAAAACAATCTGGCTTTCACCCCGATCGCTTTTAAGATACAGAGTACCTGTCTTTCTGGTGGAGTGCAGGAGTTGAATTACATCTACAATTGGCAGGTGTTCCAGGTCGCCGGCAAAGGACATTTGTTGCTTACCTCTTGAAAGTCAAAAAAATGCAACAACCCCTGTTTATATGCAGGTTGTTGATGAATATTATTAATCTGAGGATTTTATACACAAACAATTAACAATCAAGCAAATATTTGCATTTCGATTATCTTAACCAGATAAAGAGTAGTTTTATAATATTTCCCTGTGTGTTTTGACACTTATGGTTGATATCAGAACCAGCTGTTTTCCATTCTTGACACCCCCAACCTTTTGAGGTAACTTAACACGTCCTACCACAGGACAATCCGCATTTAGCGCACTTTAATCCCGTTTTTTACAGGTAAAGCCAAGATGAAAATTACAGCTGTAATTCCAGCTCGCTATGCCTCAACGCGTTTTCCAGGCAAGGCACTAGCTGAACTCTGTGGTAAGCCGATGATTCAACATGTCTATGAGCGTACTGCTAAGGCATCATTGGTTAATGAAGTTATTGTTGCTACCGATGATGAGCGTATTCAGCGTGTGGTTAATTCTTTTGGCGGTATTTGTCGTATGACCCGGGCAGACCATGAAACCGGAACGGACAGATTAGCTGAAGTTGCCGAAACACTTGATGCCGATATTGTTGTTAATGTTCAGGGAGATGAACCACTTATTGAGCCGGAAATGATTGATCAGGCCATTCGTCCATTTTTGAGTGATTCGTCACTGAGAATGGGTACTCTTAAAACCAGAATTAGATGCCTTCATGATTTTCTTGGCCCAAATGTTGTAAAAGTTGTAACAGATCGTAATGGATTTGCTCTTTATTTTTCGCGCTCACCGCTTCCATTTTTTAGAGACAAGTGGCGTGATCTGAAAGATGAATCCTTTGCCAGTGGCAAACTGCTTTGCTATAAGCACGTTGGTCTTTACGTTTTTCGTCGAGATTTTTTGCTTGAGTATGCCGCCATGGCTCCAACATTTTTAGAATTGTCTGAAAAGCTTGAACAACTGCGGGCTATTGAGAATGGTATAAAAATCCGCGTTGAAGAAACTGATTTCGAATCTATTGGAGTTGATACTCCTGAAGATTTAGTAAAAGCCTGCGAACGATTTAAACTCATTCAGTCGTTATAAGATTTTAAACAGTAATTTCCATTCAGGAGCAGTATATATGAAAACCAAATTTATCTTCATAACCGGTGGAGTTGTTTCTTCTATTGGTAAAGGTCTTGCCGCAGCTTCACTAGGTGCTTTGTTAGAGGCACGTGGACTTCGTGTGTCTATGCAGAAACTTGATCCATATATTAACGTTGACCCTGGCACCATGTCACCATTTCAGCATGGGGAGGTTTTTGTTACTGACGACGGTGCGGAGACCGACCTGGATCTTGGACATTACGAGCGTTATACAAATGCAAAACTATCTAAAAAAAGTAACTTTACGACCGGGCAGGTTTATTTTTCCGTAATCGAGAAGGAAAGGCGAGGGGATTACCTTGGGGGTACTGTCCAGGTTATTCCGCATATCACCGATGAAATCAAGCATAATATTATTGAGAATGCTAAGGGTGCTGATGTCGCTATAGTTGAAGTGGGCGGTACTGTTGGAGATATCGAGTCATTGCCGTTTCTGGAGGCTATCCGTCAGTTCAGACATGATCGTGGTCCGGGAAATACGCTGTTTGTACACGTCACACTTGTTCCATACATCAGAACAGCCGGAGAACTTAAAACCAAGCCCACCCAGCACTCGGTTATGGAGTTGCGCAAGATTGGTATTCAGCCTGATATGCTGCTCTGTCGCTGTGAACGAGATCTGCCTCAAGATATGAAGAGCAAAATTGCTCTGTTCTGTAACGTTGAAGAAAAAGATGTAATTCAGGTTGTAGACTCTGAGCATATTTATTATGTTCCATTAGCATTAAACAAGGAACGTCTGGATGAACGGGTTGTTGAAAAGCTGAATATCTGGACCAAGACTCCTGTTTTGACTCATTGGCAGGATGTTGTTGAAACTTTGCGCCATCCTGGCAAGGGAGAGGTACGTA